>CAKZPH010000271.1 GCA_937138605.1 uncultured Ignavibacteriales bacterium | reverse complement strand
CCCTTGAATATCCGGTAAACTACGATACTATTTCAAATAGACCATTATTAGTCTGGAGAAGAATATCTCCCGGATTTAAGCATAATTATTCTGTAGAAATTTTAAGTAGCGATTTTCCGCCCGTTGTTGTTTGGTTCAAGCATAATTTGGATATGGAGAGCTCTTCAGTGCAAACTGATATACCTCTTCAGCCTGGTACATATTACTGGGTTGTTTGGTGTATTGATCAATTTCTTAATCGGGCGAGATCAAAACCAGCGACTTTCGTGGTTAAATAAAAAATGAAACTCAAAGAAAACCTCGGTAAGATAAAAAATATTTCAAAAGATCAATTTGAACTTCTTTATGAAATTAGCAAAAAATTAAACGCTCCTGAATTAGAAGAGAACTTGATTGAAGAAACACTTGATTTAGTAATTCAGGTAGTTGACGCAGAACGTGGACTTTTTGTGAAGTACAATGAAGATTCCAATTCATTCGAAATTGTAGCTGGTAGAAATATCAGAAAAGAATCGATTGATGACCTATCAAAATTTTCTTCTGGAATTCTTCAAAGGGTTGTGGAGTCACAAAAGCCATGTCTTTATCATGATGTACAAACTGATCCATCGCTTTCTCAATTTGATAGCATTCAAATTCATAAAATAAAATCTGTACTTGGTGTTCCAGTTCTATGTGATGGAAAAGTATGGGGAGTTATATTAGTTGATAGTCAAATCAATCGAAAAGAATTTACCGAAGAAAATTTATTCTTCTTAGATTTCGTATCAAATTTAGTTTCATTATCACTTAATAAAATTCAAAATTTTCAAGCATTAAGAACTGAAAATATTTTATTGCGTTCACAAGTAGAAAGGAACGTGGAACTAAGCGATATAATTGGTGATAGTCCCACGATGAAAAAAGTTTTCAATTTGGTAATTAAAGTTGCGGCTACTGATGCGACAGTTTTAATACTTGGTGAAAGTGGAACAGGAAAAGAGTTAATTGCTCGTGCAATCCATCGACTTAGTTTGAGAAAAGATAGACCGTACATTGCTCAGTTTTGCGGTTCAATACCGGACACACTTCTTGAAAGTGAATTATTTGGTTATAAAAAAGGCGCATTTACAGGTGCCACTTCTGATAAAAAAGGACTATTTGAAGTAGCTAATGGTGGAACGTTCTTTCTTGATGAGATAGCAGATATATCACCCGCTCTCCAAGCAAAACTTCTAAGGGTTCTTCAAAGTAAGGAAATCATTCGACTTGGAGATACAAAACCTATTCAAGTTGATGTTAGGATAATTGCTGCAACTAATAAAGATTTAAAACAATTAGTAAATGAAAATAAATTCAGAGAAGACTTATTTTATCGATTAAATGTATTTCCTATCGAAATACCACCATTAAGGGAAAGAAGAAGTGATATTTCTTTACTTGTCAAGTATTTCATTAAAAAATATTCAACAAAAGAAATAAAATTGCTGCCCCAAACTTTAAAAAAGTTAGAAAATTTCTATTGGCCCGGAAATGTTCGTCAGCTTGAAAATGTGATACAACGTGCTCTTATTTTATGTGATGGTGATACAATAACCCCTGAACACATTGTCATTGAAGATGAAGAAAATTTACTTGAGTTCAAAGGAACTCTGGAAGATTTTGAAAAAACAATTCTACTTAAAAGATTAAAAGAATTTAATGGCAATCGAACTCTTACGGCAAAATCACTTGGTGTTAGTGTACGATGGATACAATTGAAATTAAAAGAATTAAAAACTGATGATTCTATAAATGAATAATCACGATTCAAACATACTTTTTGGCAAATTTGAAATCTTAGAAACGTTAAAAAAAGACACTCAAGGTGGAGTTTATCTCGCTAATCATATATATCTATCAAAAAAAATTATTCTTAAAACTCTAGACATCAACAAATTAGCGGATGATAGCGTACTTACACGCTTTAAAAGAGAAGCTAAAATTCTGGCAAAACTAGATCATCCTAATATCATTAAAGTGCTTGATTTTAGCACTTATGAAAATCACTTTTATATTTCATTTGAATTTTTTGAAAGTAAATCACTTCGACAGTTATTAAAAACAAAAAATTTTGATTACGAAACAATAATATCAATAGCCAAACAAATTTTATTAGGTCTTGAATATGCCCATTCCAACAAAATAATTCATCGTGATTTAAAGCCCGAAAACATTTTTGTAAATGATAGACTTCAAGTGAAAATTGGTGATTTTGGTCTAGCCTTGAGTGACGAAGACATTCATGTTACGAATAAAGAAGCAATAGTAGGAACTCCTAGTTATCTCTCACCTGAACAAATCCTTGGTAAAAAATTAGACACACGCACTGACATCTTTTCTTTTGGAATCATTTTATATGAAATGTTGACTGGTTCAAATCCTTTTGTTGGACCAGACGTTGCTTCAACGATAAATAACATACTGAATTTTGACAAAGAAGCTTTAATTGAAAACATTCAAAACGCCCCAAATGAATTAGTTTATATAACCATCAAATGTTTGGAAAAAAATCGTGAATTTAGATTTAAATCAGTTAGAGAAATTCTAGAACTATTTGGCGAAACTGAACTCGACACTTCACCCACAAAAGCGAATAAAATCACTTTAAAACTACCATCGTTAAGATACATTTTCCCATTAGTTTTAATTATAATTTTAATCACACTTATTACTCAACTAAATCACACATCTAATGAACAAGAAGTACCAAATTTAACAAAAACCACGATTGATTTTGAAAATCAAAATTTAAAACAGCCAATCTTTAAATCACATGTACCTGAGAATGAAAAAGAAACATCAATCAATAAACAAAATTTACAAGAACAACTTCCTCAACAAAATAAAATTTCAAATAAAACTGAAATCTTTCAGGGTGAACTTTTGATATCATGTATTCCTTGGGCTGAAATTTATATTGACGATGAAAAAATTGAAACTACTCCACTTAGAGAACCAATAAAATTAAATAAAGGTCAATATAAGTTAAAATTACGCCATCCTAACTTCCCGGAATACATTACAAATGTGAATATTAAAGACAATTACACAGAAAGAATAAATTTCAACTTCTACGAATATTTTTCGTTCTTGAACATCGAAGTTATACCATGGGGAGAAATCATTTTAGACGATAAGATTTTAGGAATTACTCCATTAAAAGGATCAATCCCAGTACAGCCCGGCAAACACTTAATTATAATAAAAAACCCAGCATATGGAACTTTTATCGATACGATTCTGACTTTAACAGGCGAAACTCTGAACTATAAATTAAATTTTAATAATATCATCACACGGCATAATAATTGAGTTTATAAGTACGATGAATAAGATGATTTTAACATATATAATTTTGCTCTTCACAAGCATAAACGCTCAAAACATGCAATGGATTGTAAGTGGAAGGATGCCCATTGCTGTGAGCGGTCACAGAGCCGTAGCCATGGATTCGGTTATTTTAATTATAGGTGGCTATTCAGATTCTTTGAATTCCCCTGTTGATATCATTCAAGAATTTAATCCACGCACAAACACATGGCGAATTATAAATACCAAACTCAATATAAAAAGAGATTTCTTTGTTATTAATCGAATTGGTGATAGTCTGTTAATTTTTGGTGGTGTGACCAGATCTCTTACACCACGAGACTTCTTTTCAATGGAAATTTATAAACCACATTTTTCTCCAGCTATCCCGAGATTTAATCCAATTTTCAACAGGCGGTATAGCGAGAGCATCTTATTTAACAAGAAACTCCATTTATTTGGCGGAAAAAAAAGATTTGTTATCGGAGACACCACATCAACATATTTTCTAACAGTTTATAACATCGACAAAGATTCTGTAGAATTTGTTACTAATATATATTCACTAAACGAAGTTCCTTTTCAACAATCATTAGAAGCGCTGGGAAATTATGCCTATGCATTTGGTGGAGTATCTATTGGCATATTAAATCATATCTATCGAATTAATCTATCCAACTATCAGATAACAAGATTACCAATGAATCTACTTCAACCGAGAGCAGGTAGTTGTGCCGTAAAAATAAATTCAAACACAATTTTAATAATTGGTGGATATAATGAATATTTCAAAGCTTTAAGATCAACTGAGAAGTTTAGTATCACAAGTTCAACTATTTCAATTGAATTTGGAGCAAACTTAAACATTCCAAGAAGGAATTTTGCTGCGGTTGTTTATAATAATGTCGTTTACGTTTTTGGTGGAGAAGACCATACGGGTAGGAACACTCCAACAGTTGAAAAGCTCACATTGACAACAACAGTAGAAGAAGAAAAATCTCTACCTCAAGAAATTAAGCTATTTCAAAACTATCCAAATCCATTTAATCCAAATACATTAATAACGTTCAAACTTGCCAAGAAAACTAAAGTCTCATTAACAATTTATGATATTTTAGGAAAAACAGTTAAAACTCTATTAAATAACGAAATGGATACAGGAACTTATTCAATTGAATGGGATGGTAAAAACGACTTTGGCGATAATGTTCCGTCTGGAACTTACCTCTATCAGTTAATTGCAGGAAATGTTGTGCAAACTAAGAAAATGATTTTAATTCGATAATGAAAAACATTTTCTACTTCATTTTATTTTCCCCCTTTACTTCAATTCTTAGCGCCCAATCTTCTAATCCAATTATAAATATTCTTAAGAACGAATTTGAAAGTTTTAATTATCAAATTGTAATTATAAAAGCCGATTCGATACTCAATTCCTCAATAAATTTAACAAGAAACGATTCATTGCAAGTTCTATTTTATAAGTCTCTAGCTGCATTTAATCTTTGGGATATTAATCTTTCTGAAAGAACCTTTAACGAAATACTTAAAATAGATTTTGATTTTCAAATGGACTCAAATTTTGTCTCACCAAAGATTATAAATTTTTTTAATGAGATTAAATCAAAATACAAACCAAAAAATCAGGTTTCATCGAATATTCAAGTGGATGTTAAAACTCTGCAGGAAATCTTAAACAAAAAACATGAAGAAAACTTGAAAAATTACAAAACTGGTCAATATAAAAACTTAATAATGCCCGGATTGGGATTTATTCACCAGAAACAAATAGTTAAGGGATCAATTTACAGTGGAATTTTTCTAACAAGCCTTTTGACCTCAATTTATTTTTATTTCGATACAAAGAAAAAAGAAAAAGAATACCTGGATGAATTAGATGTTGAGAAAATACCTGAAAAATATGATAAATATAATCTTTCTTATAAAGCAAGAAATTTTTTCTTAGTAATCTTCTCTATCACTTATGTTATCTCTCAATTAGACTATTCCTTTTCAAAAGTTCCCGCTCTTCAATTATCCCTTATACCTTCACAAGCATCATCTAAGTCTAACTTATCAGATATTCTATTGACCTTAAATTTTTATTTCTGATTAACTCACACGAAATAAAATTACTATTCACGAAAATTTTTCGCGTTCAATTGAATTATAAATAAAAAATTAGCTATTCTAATTTGTATTGATTAATTTTAATTGAACAATAATGGCATAATAATTGAGCCATCAAAAACAAAATAAAATGAGGATTATTATGAGAAAGTTAAACATTCTTGTTTTGTTCTTACTTACATTTAGTGGGAGCATACTTTATTCGCAAATCCCAGCGCCAACAAATTTAACAGCAGAATTTAAATATTATTCTCCAACCCCAACTAACACGTATGGATTTGTAGAATTAAATTGGGTGTATACTTTTCCATCGACTGGTGGTATCTTTTTCAAGATTTATCGTAAAGAATTTAATGAAGCAAACTTTAAAGTAATTGCCCAAGGCGTTAGAGGTTTAAAGTTTATTGATAATAAAGTTTTATCTGAAAAAACATATTCTTACTATGTTGTAGCATATAATAACCTCGTAACAAGCGGACCAAGTGATACCGCAACTGTAACTACCCCACCAATTCCTGATGTTTTGAGATTTGTAACATATCCACCAAAAACTGGTTCAATTGGTGTATTGTATTCCTACGATGCTGATGCTGTTAGCAATATGCCTAACACCGTCATAACTTACTCTTTGGTAGAGGCTCCTGCAGGTATGACGATAAATGAAACAACTGGATTAATAAACTGGACTCCTTCATCTTCAGGCTATTTCAAAACAAAAATCAAAGCTCAAAGTAATCGTGGCGGAGTTGCATATCAAGAGTGGACAATAAGAGTTACAGGTTCAACAGGTACAATATCTGGTATAGTCATTAGTGAACAAAACAATCAACCACTTGCTGATGTATCTGTTTACTTTTTAAGCTTAACTTCACCTATTCACGTAGTTGCTAAAACAAATATGAATGGTGAGTTCACAAAAACTTTAGTAGAAGGAAGTTATCGTGTAAAGTTTTATAAACGCGGATTTATTCCCGAATTTTTCGATAATAAACCTAGGTTAGAACTTGCTGATACAATAATTATTAGTGCTAACTCAAATGTTGTAATTAATGCCTCTTTAACTCCCGTACCCTTACCAACTTTATACACAATTAGCGGCTCTGTATTAAACGCTAATGGTGAACCAGTGAGATCGATGGTAACGGCATTTCTGGTAAGAGATACTTTATTCCCTGTACTTGCGCCTAATTTAATTCCACGAAATATGAGTGTGATTACAGATAGTCTTGGTAATTACCAAATAAGAGTAATGGGTGGGTTCCAATACGTTGTTTTTGCTAAAGCATTCAGCAGAGATTACCTACCTGAATTTTATGATAACAAGAGAACATTTCAAGAAGCAGACAGAATTTTAGTTAATAATAATATATCAAACATTAACTTCGTGATGGATTTAAGACCAGTATATAACAATGGTATAGCAGGCTCAATACAACACTTCGGAACAGGAACGGGCGTGGAAGGAATAGTTAGTGCCTATCGGTTAGTTGATGGAAGATTCAGACCAATGAAATCTGTACGAACCGATTCTATTGGAAACTTCCTGATTGATAACCTAGAACCGGGCAATTACATTTTGTTTGCAAAACCAAGGCCACCTTACTTACCGGGATATTATAAAGATGGCAGTATTGCATGGCACTGGCGACAAGCAGATACAATAATTGTCAGTGAAACAGGAATAATCTCAGGTCTTATAATCAACGTTAAATCAAGACAGGATACAGGATTTGCTAAAGTAACAGGTAGATTAAGAACTATTTATGGTGAAAATGTTGCAGGTAAACTAGTTGTTCTGATTAATTTAGAAGGCCAGGTTGTTGCAACTCAAGAAAGTGATAACAACGGTAACTATCAAATAGAATATGTGCCTGCGGGAACATACATTGTTTCAGTTGATGCAACCGATTACGATGATGTTACAACAGACAACATGATTACATTAAATTATGGCTCAGGTGCAATAGCAAATAAAGATCTCACATTAAGTCCAGCATCTACAACCTCAGTTAAACAAACACAAACATTACCGACAACTTATTCATTGATGCAAAACTATCCTAATCCATTTAACCCCTCAACTAAAATCAAATTTGTTATACCGAAACAAACTACAGTAAAACTTGAAATATATAATTTGATAGGACAAAAAATTGCTGAGCTTGTCAATGATGAATTATCCGCCGGTACCTATGAAGTGATATTTAATGGTGAAAACTTGACATCCGGTGTTTATCTGTATCGAATGGAAGCTGGCGATTTTGTCAGTGTGAAGAAAATGTTATTGATGAAATAATTTAGAGCTCTCTCTCATAACACTTACAAGTGCCGTCAAAATGACGGCACTTTTTTTATTGTCTATCCTAACAAATTACTTTCGCAAATTTGAAATATGTCTGAATTTCTACGAAAATTTAAGAGACAAATAAAAATAGTTGGATTTATTTTATCAGATTATTAATAATATTCGGTATTGGATTTTGCTACAGTATTTCGAGTCGATGAGCTAATAATAAAAACGAACCTTACCAAACCCATATCAAAAAGAATCATCTTATACTCCACCAAACGAGACAGAGTCAAAATTTACAACCCGATAAATTACCAAAAGATAATTCAATTTTTGCTTGAGTATATCAGGTTTTCTTTAGTCGGTGATTTTACCGTCAAATCAACGAGTGTATTAACTTAAAGATCAGGTTCGAAATCACTTTTAATTGTTATTGAAATTCAAAGAGCGACAGAAAATCATTCAATGATCAGAATAGATTATCAATACATATTCAATACAATAAAGTAAAATATTAAAATTTGTCCATTACGGATTTATCAGTCAGTTGTGAAATTGCAAGTCTTACCTATGAATGAAGGAACTTTTGAGCAATACGTTATTCAAAAAATTAGAAATGTGGTTACAACCTTGGAAAAGTTTTCAACTGTACACAAAGATAAAATTGATTCACTGTTTTATACGTCATTAAAAAGCTAGATCGGTTCTGAATCTTTTTCAAATAGAATTCGATTTAATAAAAATTGGAAAGGGATAATTAAAAACAAGGTTTCTCTTATAAACCAAAAAATAATCGATTTGATGGTTTTACACTATACTGAGAAGGCATTAAAATTTCCTGAAGAAGCGTTATCATGAATAGTTGGCTCTGGGAAAGGTGTAGAAGTATTAGAACCACGTATGCTTAAATCTAAAGTAACTTAACTCACTAAAGATTCTATCAAAAACTATAATTAAGATTAAATAGCTCAAAAAATATCGAGAAATGATACTAATTTTTTTCCAGTAGTATGTTAGTTTTAAGTTAAAAGGATAAAAGATACGAAATTAAATAAGCTAATCACATTACTTGCACTTCAAATCGAAAAAACCAATGACTTGATGCGATTGAACTCTCAAATTATACACTCATGAACATTATTAATTACTTCAAAGAACGTTCTTTTGATGTGATAATGTTAAAGACTGCAATAAATCAAATAAAAACTATTTAACTTTTTCGCTAACCGATTCGATCAAAAGCTAATTAAAGAAAAACCAAATTATAAAAAATTTAGCGCAAATTGGTTCATAAAATTCAAAGAAAATTTAAATATCAAGGAAACATATTATTTTCTCATCGACGCAACATTTGATCAAATGCTCCCACTATCTAAAGAACCTGTCCAAAAAGTTTTTATTTTTAGTTTTAATGGAAATATAAAGAGGTTTTTCTCAAATGGTATTGAAATAATTTTGCAAGTGTACAATCCTAACTTGGGTGATATTGTTCAGAAAGCAATGATATTAAACTTTGTAAATTTTAGACTATTTATCAGCCAAATACACGATTTTGAATTACAATTTCTGCGATTAAAAGATATTAAAATTGTGGATTTAATACTCTCAGTTTCTTAACCAAAAACTACATACATTACAAGTTACAATATTTTGATGATAAACAATATTAGATAAAACACTTTAATCTCTTTAAAGAGTTAAAAACGCTGTGAAAACCAAACCAGCTGTCTATGATTTTGACGAAATTGTCTTGGCTTTAAAACTAAATACGAATTATTCTGAATCAATGATAAAAACCTATAGAAATGCCACTTGAGCATTAAATTTTTATGTGTTGAGGACTAAAGATTAATACAATTATGTCGAAAAATTTTTATATTAAATATAGAAAATTATGGATGATAAATGCTTAAAGGAAAGATTTTAATTTGTGATGATGACCCAACATTATCTCAAATTTTAAAAGAAGAACTTGAACAAGAAAACTATAATTGCACTATCGTTTATAATGGAAATTCAGCAATTGAAGAACTTAAAATAAATTATTATGACATTTTATTATTGGATTTAAATTTACCAGATATCTCGGGACTGGAAGTTCTTAAATTTTCGAAAATTAACTTACCATTCACACAGGTAATTATGCTAACCGGTTCATCTGATATACACCAAGCAGTGGAATGTATGAAAAACGGTGCATATGATTTTATTACAAAACCTTATTCATTCGAAGAGTTAGTTCAAATTGTTGATAAAGCACTAGAGAAGAAAAATCTTCTAACTAATAACTTCGCTCTCTCTGAAGAATTCAAAAAGCATAGTGGTTTTGAAATAATCGGAGAAAGTAAACTTTTTCAAGAGTTGCTAGCCTTAGCCAGACGAGCTGCTCAAACTGATTCACCAATTTTGATTCAAGGTGAAACCGGTACTGGAAAGGAAGTGCTTGCAAGGTATATTCATTCAATCAGTCCACGTCGAGAAAAACCTATTGTTACTTTAAACTGCGCATCTTTACCTGATACTCTATTTGAAAGTGAGCTTTTTGGTCACGAAAAAGGGTCGTTCACAGATGCCAAGCAAACAAAACCTGGTCTTGTAGAAGTTGCCAATGAAGGTTCTCTCTTTCTTGATGAAATTGGCGAGTTATCGTTATTAATTCAACCTAAACTTTTGAGATTTCTGGAGACAGGCGAATTTAGACGAGTTGGTGGTATTTATAATAAGAAATCGAATGTTAGGATAATTGCTGCTACTAATAAAAATCTTATAAACGAAGTAAGAGATAGAAAATTTCGCGAAGATTTATTTTTCCGCTTAAATGTTATTCCACTTGTGATTCCTCCTTTACGGGAGAGAAAGGAAGATATAATTCCACTTGCAGAATATTTTTTAAATGTAAAGTTTCGTTCTAAATTTCCAAAGATATTATCTGATGAAGCGAGAGAATTTTTAATAAATCACGATTATCCAGGAAACGTCAGGGAATTAGAACATTTAATCGAAAGAAGTTTAATTTTTTGTGATGGTGAAACAATTTATCCTAAGCACTTTAATTTAATGTTATTTCCTGCCGCAGCAGTCAATTCAATTGAAGATGAAATTCTTAGAACCCATTCCAAACCATTATCTCGAAGTTCTATCAAAGAAATAGAGAAAATCCACATCAAATCAGTTCTTGATGCAAACAATTGGAATCGAGAAGCTTCCGCTAAGGTGCTTGGAATAAGTTTAAAAACTTTGTATACGAAAATAATAAAGTACAATTTGCAGTGAAAAGTGAAATAATTCTCGAGAAGATTTTAGAACTTCTAAACTTGTCAGGTTTTGCTATCTGTCTTGTAAACAAAAGTGGAAAGATAATTTTATCTAACGAATTATTTCAAAAATTATTTAATTGTGTAGATAATTCGTTCTATAAGACAGTTGAAGGTAAAGAAAAACTCAACGATTCGATATTAAATATTTTATTCACTGAAGAGTTTAAAGTAAACCTTCAATTATATTCACCTTTTCTATCCAAGTGGTTTGCATTAAACTCAAGAAAGTTAATATTAGAAGAGGAATTTTGTTTAATAATTTTAGAAGATCTCACTGAAAAAAGAAACACCTTTGAAAACTACATTTCTAGTTTAACAATTTTAGATAACGTAGAAGATGGAATTTATCTTACTGATTTTGATAACCGAATCACCTACTGGAACAGAGGTGCAGAGAAAATCTACGGTTATTCTGAAAAAGAAGTAATTGGAAAGATTGTTAATAAAGATTTTAAACTATACGATGAAATTGATGAGACTATGCTCTGTCAAATTGCTCAGGATCTTGAAAAATATAGAACGTACTACATAAAACGCAAGGAATATAGAAAAGATAATTCCGAAATTTGGATTGAAGGCAGCGTTACACTCATATCCGATTTCACTGATAAACCTACAGGTTTTTTATATATCATACGTGATATAACGTCAAAGTTAACCTCTGAAATTCTAAATTATTTAAATGCAAATTTACAGAATTCATTAAGAGAAATTACTGCAGATATTTTAAGTGACTTGAGTTTTTCTAATTTATGTTTTCGCGTTACCAAAAAATGCAAAGACTTAACTGAATCTAATATTTGTGCAATTATAAAGGTTGGAGAAAAGAATAGCGAAATAATTGAAATAATTTCCGATATTGAAATCAATGAAAATATTCTATTAGAATTAAAAAAATCAGCTTTTTTAATAAAAAAATGGCTCGAATTGAATAAAACCTCTTTTATAAGCTGGGATGAAATTAATTCCGAAATAAGTGAAGAATTAAAATCTCTATTAAAAGTCAGTTACTTCATCATCTCCCCCGTAATTATTAAAAACTATGTTGATTATTTTATTTTAACGGGCTTTAATGAACTATTCTTATCAAAGTTTAAAGTCGAAGTTACTAATTCATATTCAGCTATTTTTTCGTTCATAGTTTCTTATTATGAAAGAAAAATATTACAAGAAGCATTGGAAGAAAAACTCAGAGAGACGCAAAAATCTGAACTTATAAGCACATTAATAAACGGAATTGTACACGACTTTAAGAATATATTAAATGGAATTCAAATTTCACTCGAATGGATAAAAACGAAAAAGAACAGTAAATACTTGGAAAAATGGATAAAAGATACTGAAAACTTGGTTAACCATGGAATAGAGATATCAAAGAGTTTGCTGAACCTGGGCAAGCCTCTTAAACCCCATAAAAGGGAATTTCCAATCAATGAGTTGTTTAATGAAATTTATTCTATAGTAAATAATACTATCCCCCGAAACATTAATTTTTATCTTAATCTAACTGAACCATCGCTTTATGTTTATGCTGATTATAGCCAGCTTCACCAGGTCTTTATGAACTTAATCCTTAATGCAATTGATGCCATGCCAAATGGTGGTGATTTAAAGATTAAAACTGAGCTTGTAGAAATTTCTGCAAAAGAATATATAGTTAGTCCCAAAATTAGACCAGGAAGCTATATTAAAATTACTATCATAGATACTGGTAGTGGAATTCCTAATGAAATCATACATAAAATATTTGAACCATATTTTACAACTAAAGAAAGATCTAAAGGCACCGGGTTAGGACTATTCGTTTCAAAAAATATTATTATGAATCATGGTGGCTACATTGAAGTCGAGAGTGAAATTGGAATGGGTACAACATTCAAAATTTATTTGCCTTGCTTACCTAAAATTGAATTAAAAGCACCTCATCCAACACCTAAAATTTTGAGGAAAGAAAAGCCTCTTATATTACTCGTTGACGATGAAGAGGTTATTAGGTCGCTTCTTGCAGAAATGTTAAGCTATAATAACTTTGAAATCGTTCAAGCAAGTTCCGGAGAAGAAGCTTATGCTTTTCTTGAGGAAAGAATAAATGACATAGACATCGCAATCGTAGATTACTTTTTGAAAGACTCCACTGGTTTAGAAATATTAGAAAAGATCAAATTACAAAGAGCTGAACTACCTGTATTTATAGCCACCGGCGTGATGGACGAAAATATAATTGAAAAATTAAATGAACTCAAGGCAGATAAAATAATTGAGAAACCGTTTGAATTTGATGAACTAGTAGAACTAATAAACAACTACATTCTTCTCAAATAATATTTATTCCT
>CAKZPH010000270.1 GCA_937138605.1 uncultured Ignavibacteriales bacterium | reverse complement strand
AGAAAGAATCTGTATCCTATTTCGCGATATTTATACATGTATTTGAGACAGAGACCAACAGGTGAGATCAAGAAATTCATTGATTGGATTTTAAGCCCCGAAGGTCAAAATATTGTTGAAAGTGTTGGTTATTTCCCAATTAGATAGTTCTGAAGAACTAAAATTATGGAAGTAAAACAAGACTCATCTTTACTTAAACGAAAATTTCGTCCCACTGAATTTATAGCGGAATTCTTCATCAAGTTAATTTCTTTTTTTTCGTTTATCGTAATCATTTTAATTTTTGTTTTTGTATTTCGTGAAGCTAGTCCAATTCTTACTTACACTCCCACGCTTCAAGAAATTCCCGAGGAAGAATTATTACAGGAAACCTATGGTGAAGAAAGTTTAGAAAACTTGAATATCGGTCCAAGAAAAACTTTAGAAGAACATCAAGTAGAATTAGAAAGTGAACCGAAATCAATCTGGCAAAACATTTTCGGTTTAAGATGGGAGCCAATATCAGCACAACCTAAGTACGGAGTCATACCGCTTATTCTCGGTAGCCTCAAAGTTACTTTGATAGCTTTATTATTTGCTACTCCAATTGGAATACTTTCTGCACTATATACATCTCAATTTGCGCCGAAGTGGTTAAGGGAAATTCTTAAACCTTCGATAGAAATTCTTGCTGGCTTTCCATCAGTAGTAATCGGATTTTTTGCATTGATTGTGATGGCATCTTTCTTTCAAGAAATTTTTGGTTACACTTACCGATTAAATGCTTTCGTAGGTGGGCTTGCGATGTCACTTGCTGTTATACCAATAATTTATACAGTTACCGAAGATTCTCTGGCAGCCATTCCAAAAAGTTATATCGAAGCAAGTTTAGCATTAGGTGCAGAACGGTGGCAAACTGCATTATTTGTTGTGTTGCCTGCAGCTACACCAGGAATTTTTGCAGCAATTCTTCTTGGATTTGGTAGAGCCTTTGGTGAAACAATGATTGTCTTAATGGCAACAGGTAATGCAGCACTTGCGACACTTTCAATTTTTGATCCTGTCAGAACTATGGCAGCAACAATTGGTGCGGAGATGGCTGAGGTTGTTTTCGGCGAGTTTCACTATAATATTTTATTTTTCCTGGGAGCAATACTTTTCATCTTCACATTTGCATTAAATGCAATTGCAGAATTTGTTGTTCGCAATAAATTGATGAAAAGGTTTAGTGGCGGAAAATGAAAAGGTTCAAAAAAATTCTCGGTGGATTTAGCATTTATAGTATTACTTTCATCTCATCTTTTTTAATTCTCTTGATTCTTCTTGTAATAATGATAAACAT
>CAKZPH010000269.1 GCA_937138605.1 uncultured Ignavibacteriales bacterium | reverse complement strand
TTCATATAGTTTGATTGAAGTTAGTTTTAATTTTATAGTTTATATCTGAGTAAAAGATATTTATAATTGTTATAACTTTTTTTGTGATGATGGAATAAGTTAATTTTGTAATGTAGGTAAAAAAGGAGTCAATATGAAATACAGGAAATTAGGAAAATCTAATCTGGAAGTATCTGAGATAAGTTTAGGATGTTGGACGATGGGAGGACCAAACTGGAACGAAGGAATTCCAGTAGGATGGTCAGATGTAGATGAAAACGAAATCAGGGAGGCAATTTTTTTTGCATTAGATCAGGGTGTAAATCATTTTGATAATGCAGATATATATGGAAATGGAAAAGCAGAGCGAATGCTAGCTAAAATTCTTGGACCACGAAATAAAGATGTAATAATTGCTACGAAAGTTGGTTGGTTTAGAGGTACAGCAGAACATGCTTATGAGCCGCAACATATCAGACATCAGTGCGAACAATCATTGATAAATTTAAAAAGGGATTACATTGATTTGTACTACTTTCATCATGGTAACTTTGGTGATAATGATTCATATCTCGATGATGCTATAGATACTATGAATCGATTAAGAGAAGAAGGTAAAATACGTTTAATTGGTCAATCCGCTTACAAGCACGAAGATTTTATTAAATTAATACCAAAAGTTAAACCTGATGTAATTCAGAGTTATGCCAGTGCCTTAGATGATCGTTTCATTCGCGAGGGGACGCCAACTCAAAAATTATGTGTAGAGAATCAAATTTCTTTCGTCGCTTTTGGTCCACTAGGACAAGGGATTTTGCTCGGTAAATATAGCAAAGACAATCCTCCCATTTTTGGACCAGGTGATCATAGAGCAAGGTCTGAAAGATTCAAACCTGAGTACTTATCTCTTGTGGAACCTAAAATTGAAAAACTTAAATCAAAATTCGGTTCAGATTTAGAATCATTAGCACGCGCTGCTTTGCAGTATGTTCTTTATCATAATACAGTTGCTTGTGTTATTCCGGGATTTAGAAATCTTCATCAAGTTAAAGTTAATTTATCCGCTAAAGACAAACCGCTGACGGATGAAGAATTTATTTTTATTCGAGAAGTTTTTGCTGATATGCAAAAGTGAAAAATTTTTAAGGTGGATCAAATTGATTACCTTTGTCCATTTTGAATCTATAAAACTTTTTTGAAATTATGTAAAAATTTTTTTCATAAATGAAAAGCACTTTATGAAAATTTATTAGAATAACTTGGCTAATTCATAAAAACGAAAAAAGCATAGGATAGTTTTTCGTCCTGAGTTTAGATTTCCCCTTTACATTTTTTTGTTCGAATGTTTAAATAATATATCCAGTATTTTTTAGGTGTCAACCTCCAACTATTCTTTTTAATGGTTTATTAAATCATTTGGAGAGATTTCATTTTTGTGATGGCTTTACTTTAGTTTCAGAAAATGAAAATAAAAAGGCTTTTTAAGAAAGAATATTACTTTTAGTCAAATGCATCTATTATTAATTTTTTCGACTATAGTTTGATTTAAAAATATCAAATTCAAATAGAATTTTCAGAGCGAACTGACCAATATCTCTTAGTAAGATCAATCATTTCGAAAATTCTCAAGAGTTCAACTTTTACACTTAAATTAACTCTAAAGAAATTTTTATATGTTTAGTAAGTGAGAAAGAAATTTTTAAAAGGCCACAGTAATTTATGAATTATCTTATGATATACACACTATAGGAATGAAATGATTGAGGAAGACAAGTTATGAAACTTTTGGCGGAGAGGGTGGGATTCGAACCCACGGTACCGGTTTTACGGTACACACGCTCTCCAGGCGTGCCAGTTAAGCCACTCCTGCACCTCTCC
>CAKZPH010000268.1 GCA_937138605.1 uncultured Ignavibacteriales bacterium | reverse complement strand
GATTCGAACCCACGGTACCGGTTTTACGGTACACACGCTCTCCAGGCGTGCCAGTTAAGCCACTCCTGCACCTCTCCAATGAATTAACTGAACAAATTAAAAACACGAAACGAATGATGAACTAAACAAAGTTAAACTTTCAATCATTAATTTATCTCGAGCAATGCAAAATTAAATCCTGATAAAAATATTTCCAATTCTATAAAAGCATATGAATTTTTTGTATAATTTCACGTTAAATAAATGAAATCATTAACTAATGCAATTTTCATTTAATTACGAGTTTAATTTCCAAACCTTTACTTTCATTTTGATGTCTATCAAGAGCAGTCACAACGTAAGTAATTTCTCCTTTAATTTCGTCATTTAACTTATCCCTGAATCTATTTTTTGCAGGTATTAAGACTCTCAAAATTTTCGATGGGTCATTTAAACTGTACTGTTGTTGATTTACAAATCTATAAATTACATAACCGTAGGCTTTTTCACCTTGTTCATTTTCTTCTGGTTCTGTCCACTCTAAATAGATTTGCTCACTATCTTTTTTATAAAAAATATTCTGAGGTTGGTTAGGTGGAATAGAATCTATCCAGTTCATTGTTGGAAGAAGAGCAGGAAATTTAAAGTATGAATTTCTTAAACTATCTAGTAACCCGCTTTGGTTATTAAAAATAGATTTTGCACTGAAAAAAACTTGTCCTAACACATTATCAGATAATCGATTCATTTTAATCTGATTTCCAATTTCAAACTGGTTTTTCATATAACGTTCACTCATAAATCGTGATGAAAAAAGTCCAATGTATAAGTGTCTATCTCCAACGACGGAATTCCACCAGGGTAACAATTTTCTGTAAGGTGCTTTTGGATGATCCATCTCCCAATATAATTGAGGCACAATGTAATCAATTGATTTTTCTTTGATCCATGTTAAAGGGTCACAATATATGATTGAATATGAGTTAAACCCATCTGTACCTGCATATTTGTTTTCAACAATTCCAAACGGGCTAATACCAAACTTTACATGGGGTTTATATGATTTAATAATATTATTTATTCGACGAATCAACATATTGATATTATCTCTACGCCAATCATCAATATTCGTGAAACCACGATTATATTTTCTAAAAGTTGCAGAATCTTCGTTAGTTATTTTGGGTGAATATGGATAGAAGTAATCATCAAAATGAATTCCATCAACATTATACCTTAATAAAACATCAGTGATAACATTAACTATATAATCTTGAACGTTGGGGTTTCCAGGGTC
Source organism: uncultured Ignavibacteriales bacterium (assembly GCA_937138605.1). Taxonomy (GTDB): domain Bacteria; phylum Bacteroidota; class Ignavibacteria; order Ch128b; family Ch128b; genus CAKZPH01. The sequence continues at coordinate 6,574 of CAKZPH010000268.1, read as the reverse complement.
AAGCATTTTATAACTACCAAAAGAAAGAATCCAGTCTGGATTAGTTTCACTAATGTGTTTATAAAATCGATGATAATCTTGTGTATCTTTAATGGCTCTATATGGATTAAACCAAGCATGTAATTCCATACCACGTGCATGAGCTTCGCTGATAGCAAACTCCAGCGGGTCAAAAAATGGTTTGGGTGGCTCGCCCTGTTTTTCAGTTAGCCAATATGACCAGGGTTCGAAGTTTGAGTTGTAAAATGCATCACATTCAGTTCTAACCTGAAAGAAAACAGCATTAATATTTGCTTCAGAAAGTTTGTCGAAAATTTGAACTAGTTCAGAAATTTTTTTTCCAGAAGTAATATCTCTGCGTGAGGGCCAATCAATATTTGCAACAGTGGCAATCCATGCTCCACGAAGTTCTCTTTTTGGATAGTTTGATTGTGATAAAATTGTTGAAAAAGTTAAGATTATAATAGTTATTACGTATCTATTTAACATTTATTTGCCTGTAATTTTATTTCTTTTAATATGAGATTAATTCATGTTAATATTTTATACTGTCACTTTGGTTTAACTGCAATGGTAGAGAAGTTAGACTTGATTGTGATATAAATTTTGTGATTGGCATTTTCAAAATTATTTGAAACATATGATTCTTTCTGTTGAATAAAATTTCCAGATAAATCAATTCTGGTGAAAGTCTTATCAATTGTTATCTTTACGCCACTGTCTTCTGGATATTTAATTCTGACACTACTAAAGTTGCAGTCAATATCAATTGTAGATTTTTCATCTTTACCTGGAAGATATAAACTGTAACTAGAAAAGTTGTTTTTTATAGTTAACCTCGAAAGTTGTAAATCTTTGAGGTTAAGATTCGAACTAACAAAATTTGAGTTAATACCTATAGACCAGTTAACGTTTTGATGCAAACCGAGATGAACTTCATTTGTTATTTCTTTAGGGAATTTAAGTTTGATTGATTCTTCCTCTTCATTTCTATTTAAAGAAAAATAGGCTGATGAATCAGTCACTTTTGCATCAAAAGTGTATTTACTGAAAAAAAATTTTACGTTACCGTCGATAAGTTTATTATTTATAGCATTGATATTTAAAGAGCCTAAATCATAATTAATATCTAATTCCGAATTTTTAATTTTTTCATTGTATGGGTAAGAAATTATTTCTTCTTTGGTGATTGTATTTTTATTATCATCTTCCGTTATTTTCCAGAATGAGCAACTCACTTTTGTGAATATCAATGCATAAATTATTAAAGCAGTTAGTATCGATATTATTACAGTAAAAATTTCAGATGGGAGTTTCCTCGGAACTAATAATTTTAATCCAATTAAAATCAAAATAATGGGCCAAAAAGTAACTATTGTATTGAAATCAATATTAAAACCCAATTGTCTATCAATGAATAATAAAGCACCAAACACTATTAAGAACACTCCCCAAAAAATTTTATTTTTTCTCATTTTAACCTCTAATATTTTTTATTACATAACAAGTTTTTCTTAAAATAATTTACTCATGATTTCATCTTCTTAGAAGAATTTCATTTAAATTTTACCAGATATTATAGAGCATATTGATGATATCTTTAATTATGTTACTTAGAAGCCTTACTCTTGATAATTAAGTAAAGTCCAAATATTATCAATGCAATTGGGATTACGAATTCTAAATCAAAATAGGGGACAAGATTATCTATCAAAAACAATATCCCAATTACGAGAAGAATTATTCCGAAAATTTGTCTCGTTTTATTAGCCGTTTGAAATTTTTCATTTGTAATCGACGATAATTCTTCTTCCGTTCTATCTTTATTCTCTGCGTCCAACATTTCAATAGTTGTAGGTTCTTTAGGTGTAATCAGCATTAGTAACAAATAGAGAATTAATCCTATCCCATTAACAAAAAGAAGTATAAAAAATAAAACCCGGACAAGAACTGGATCAATATTAAAATATTCTCCAATTCCACCACATACTCCTGCGAAAACTTTGTCTTTACTAGATCGATAAAATTTCTTATTCATAATGACCTCGACTTTTTGATTTTATTAACAGTTTATTAAAAAATTAAAACTTAACAATATTAAAAATTATATCACCAAAAAAGTATATTGAAAGTGTTAGTATGAACCATGCTATGATATCGAGTAAAAAGCCAGCTTTTATCATATCGGTAATTTTGAGATAACCACTTCCATAAACGATTGCATTCGGTGGAGTAGCGACAGGCAGCATAAAAGCCATAGATGCGGCTAACGTTGCCGAAATTGATAATAATACCGGGTCAGCATTAATACCAGATGATATTGAAATTAAAATGGGCACCATCATAGAAACAACTGCTGTATTAGAGGTGATTTCCGTTAAAAAGTCAATCAAAATAATTACAACTACAACTATTAAAAACGGGGATGGTGACCCGATTTGTGTGACGATAGATTTTGCAAGCCAACTTGCAAATCCAGTTTTAAACATAGCATCTGAAAGAGCAATTCCTCCACCAAACAGTAAAAGAGTTCCCCAGTCAACAAATTTTGAATCAGACCACTCAAGAACAAATTTCCTATCTTTCCACGAGACTGGAATCATAAAAAGTAAAACTGTTACAGAAAGAGCAATTAAATTCTCGTCAAACCAATGCAAACTCACAAAAAATTTATGAGGTAGAATGTAACTCCAAAATGGATTTGAAACCCAAAGAGTTAGTAATAGAAAAAATCCTAGTGAGGTAAATTTTTCACCTCGAGAAAAACCTCCCAATTCTTTTTTTAATGCTTGAATGTATTCTTTGCCACCACTTATTGATGATAATTCAGGTGGAAAAACTTTAATTAATAAAAACCAAATAACAGGAATGAAAACAAAAACAATAGGTAAACCGAGAGCCATCCATTGAATAAAATTAAAATTATAAACATTACCGGAGCGCAAAATAGATACACAAATTCCGTTTGGCGGTGAGCCTATTATTGTACCAAGTCCACCTACAGAAGCCCCATAAGCAATTGCAAGAGCAAGAGCTTTAGAAAAATTAGAGCCCTCTTTTTCTATTTTAGAAATTCTTGTTATTCCTATCACTATAGGTAAAAGCATTGCTGTAGTTGCGGTGTTGGAAATCCACATTGAGATCATCGCGGAAATGAATATAAGAGCAAGAATTATCAATTTCGGATGATTTGCCAAATTGCCAAAAGATAGAATTGAATACGTTAACCTGCGATCAAGTCCCCACTTCTGCATGGCTCTTGCAATTAAAAATCCACTAAGAAAAAGATATATTATTGGATTAGCATAATTTGCAAGTACATTTTTTCCATCAAAATGATGAATGTTATCGTTAGAAACTCCAACTACATGAAAGACTGGCAATACTATGGCTGGCAAAAGTGAAGTGACTGGAATTGGAATTGCCTCAGTTAACCAAAGAGTAACCATTAAAAGTAATAAGGCTGTTACTACTTTCATTCCGTACGCTAATTCTTTTATTTGTTTATCATCTAAATTTGAATAATTTTCTTTGACAAAATGGATGAATGATTCTGGAGTTGGTAAGATTATGAATATCAAAATGATGAGTGATGAGATTATAAAACCGAAAGTGCTTCTTTTTTTATCAAACTTAGTTGGATTTATATTCATTTAGTGCCATTTTTTATTTTCAATCTACCGAGAATCTTCTTCAGTACTTCCATTGCATAGTCTATTTCTTCAAATGATGTGGACTTTCCAAATGAAAAACGGATAGCCATAGAAGCTCGTTTTTCATCTATTCCCATAGAAAGCAATACATGAGATGTTTCAAGAACTCCACTTGTACATGCTGAACCACTTGAAACTGCAACACCATTGATAGTGAAATTTATAATCAAAGCGTTTTCATCTATGGAAAATTTTTCAGGATTTAAAGAAATATTGAGAATGTAAGGTGATGAGTTTTTTTCAGGTGAATTAATTAATACTTCCTCATCAAGTGACAATAATTTGTCTTTAAAGTATTGATTTATGCTTAAAACATGTTGAAAATCCCGTGACATATTCCTTTGAGCAATTTCCACCGCTTTGGCTAAACCAACAATTCCGTAAACATTCTCAGTACCTCCACGTCTATTTCTTTCCTGAGCTCCGCCAAAAATTAACGAAGATATAGGAGTACCAGTTCGAACGTATAAAATCCCAACTCCTTTCGGTCCATAAATTTTATGTGCTGAAGCTGAAAGCAAATCTATTTTAGTTTTAGTTACATCTATTGAAAATTTACCGAAACTTTGTACTGCATCAACATGAATGATAATATCTCTATTTTTAAGTTCTTCTACTATTGTGTTAATATCAGTTATAGTTCCCGTTTCATTATTCACATGGAGTAATGAAACAAGTCCTGTGCGGTCGTCAATATTTTTTAATAAGTCATAAACTTTTATATCTCCATCTTTTGATGGATTTAAATAAACCACTTCAAACCCTTCATTTTCCAAAAACTTACAGGTTTCCAAAGTTGCGTGATGCTCTGCCTTTGAAGTAATAATTTTAGTCTTGTTGTATTCTTTCTTTAAAACTCTGGCTGTCCCAATTAAAGCTAAATTGATAGCTTCAGTTCCACCACTGGTAAAGATTATTTCGCTTTGCTTTGCATTCAGAAACTCTGCAACTTTTGCTCTGGATATTTCGACGGCTGTTCTAGTATCTTGACCATATTTATGTATTGATGACGGATTACCAAATTTTTCTTTGAGATAAGGAAGCATTTCTTCTAAAACTTCCGAATCCAATGGTGTTGTTGCTGCATAGTCTAAATAAACATTTCGTATTATTTTTATCATAAGTTACATTTCTTGTATAAAACTTTTATTCCTTCAAGAACGAGGTCAAATTCTAAAGCGTAGATTAATTTAGTTTTTTCGTAAATTATTTTAGAAAAGCCTCCAGTGGCAATAACTTTTACATTATTATCCAATTCTTCCTGAATTCGTTTCACCATTCCTTCGAACGCATCAAGTGCGCCGTACATTATACCTGATTGCATATTTGTGATCGTGTTCTTACCGATAACTTTTTCTGGAAATGTCAACTCAACTTCTGGAAGCTTTTCTGCAGCTTTAAAGAGTGCCTGAGCGGATGTAAACACACCCGGTGCAATAACTCCACCTAGAAAATCCCCATTTTTCGAAACAATGTCATAAACGGTCGCTGTTCCAAAGTCAACAATAATTAGAGGTCCTCCATATTTATGAAATCCCGCAGCAACGTTACAAATACGATCTGCTCCCACTTCATTTGGATTGTCAACAAGTAATCGGAAAGGAAGTTTTGAATCTGGAGAAATAAAGTATGGCTCCAGGTTAAAAATTTTTTTTGCAGCATCCATTAGAATAGAATCGACAGAAGGAACAACTGAAGCGATTCCAATGTATTTGATATCTGATTTTGAAATTTTTAGTGAATTAAGGGAAAGAATTATGAAATCGAAAAATACATCCTTATCATGCACTGCCTTTGTTGAGAATCTAAATGTAGATTTAATTTTGTCATTCTCAAAAATAGCAAAGGCGGTGTGAGTGTTTCCCGTATCAATTGCTAAGAACATTTTCACTCCTTTAATATAGTTATGTCACCTGAGGAAAAGGGAAATTCGTTTCCATTTACTTCTAAAATCAGTTCTCCTTTTTGATTTACATCCTTAAATTTCCCTTCAATTATTTTCGTACCCACTTGAATACGTATTTGCTTTCCCAATGAAAATACATATTTCATATATTCATTATAGATGAATTCAAAATTATTTTTGATCAATTGAAATCCTTCATAAAATAAATCGATAAATTTTGCAAGCAATTCTTCTCTTGCGATATTCCAATTGGTTACAAGTTTTAATGAAGTTGTTCTATCCCTTATTTCGTCTTCAAATTCCGTTTGATTGACGTTTATACCGACTCCGATAACTAATTTAATATTATTATCACTCTCAAAAACCGATTCAATCAAAATACCACATAATTTTTTTCCACCTACAAGTACATCGTTAGGCCATTTTATTTCAGCAGTTATGCCATACAACTGGTAAATTGATTTAACGATCGAAATTGGAGTCAAAAAACTAAACCTGTGTAAAATTTCATGAGTTATATTTTCTGAAAGTCCTAACGTAAACATTAGATTTTCATATGCGTTGGACATCCACTTTCTGGAGTATCTGCCACGACCAGCAGTTTGATAATCAGCAATGACAAGAACGCGATCAATATTTTGTCTTCTATAAAGCAGATATGAATTAGTCGAATCGATCTCTTCAAAATATTCTATTTCTTTCAGAAAGCTTTTATAATGATTGAGTTCCAGGAATTTTGATTTATCGAATTTCATAAAACTATAATAATAAAATATAACGACTTAATAATACATTCAAACAGGTAGAAGTTAACAGATAATATTATCTAATTTGTGTTCTAACATCGTATGATGATTTCAACCATTAAAACGAATAATAAATTTACAAAAATGATTATGAAATGCTATTGATTTTATCCTGCATGTTAATTAAATCTTCAATTCAGTACTTGTTA
>CAKZPH010000267.1 GCA_937138605.1 uncultured Ignavibacteriales bacterium | reverse complement strand
GATTTTGAAAGAAATATCACACGTTCTTATATCGAACAGCTTAACGATTCATATAATCGTTTTTTCTTTGCCTATAGAACAACTCCACTTATTATCGTTAATACTAATCAAATTGATTTCCTGAATAATAAAAAAGATCTGGATGCTTTAATTGATTTAATCTTTCGAAAAGATAGAGCTTACATAGAATATTATTCACCTAAATCGGAAGGAATGATTTAATGCGGTTGATTTGGCTAATACTTTGGATAATTTTGTTGTGGATATTAACTAAAGCGATTCTTCGTTTTATAAACTTGTATAATTATCGAAGAAAAATGCAATCAAAATTGAACAGGCAAATAATTGATATTGACTATGAAGAAATAAAGGATGAGAAAAAGAGTGAAAATTGAAATTTTAATTTGATGAAAAAGTTTTTGATTAAAATTTTGAAATTCATATTCAAGCCCAAACTTAATCTACCAGAACCAAAAAGTCTTACTTCAAACTTTAAAGGCCAATGTAATATTCTGATTGTTCGGCAGCATAATCAACTCGGTGATATGTTGCTTTCAGTTTCACTCTTTCGAGCAATTAAAGAAAATTTGAATAATATAACAGTTACGGTAGTTGCAAGTCCAGATAATGTCAACGCAATTGAATCAAACTCTTTTATAGATGAAGTGATACTATTCGATAAGCGAAAATTTATAAATCCATTGGAATTCATAAAGTTTTTAAGGAAACTTAGAAAAGATAAATTTCAGCTGGGAATTGTTCCTACAACTGTCTCAATTTCTTTCACCAGTTGTTTGTTGTGTCGTCTGGCTAAATGCGATTTTACCATTGGACCAAAATCCCTTAATGGTAAGCTTAATACGGCGTCGTTTTTATTTGATTATGCTATTGATTTAGATTTTACCAATGATTCAAGACATATTTCCGATAAAATTTTAGATATAGTCAGACCTTTTGGTATTGATACAAAAGATTTGAGAAGTCATATCTATATAAACCAAGAGAACAGGAAAATTGCACAAAATTACATTATAAAATCTGAAAAACTAAAAGTTGGATTACACATAGGAGCAGGGAAAATTCAAAATCGTTGGGCTTTAAATAATTTTAGTGCACTAATTAATCAAATTATTGATGAATATAACGCTGAGATTTATTTAACTATAGGACCCTGGGACGAAGTGTTATTAGTTGAATTACTTCCCAAAATAAAGACAAAACCAATTATATTAAAAAATCTCTCAATCCCAACTTTGGCTGCGATTATAGATTACCTTAACCTTTTTATCTCAAATGATACCGGAATTATGCATGTAGCAGGTGCAACTAACTGTCCTTTGATTTCTTTATTTGGACCAACAAATCCAGAGATATGGGCACCTATTGGCAATAATAAAATTTACCTTCAGAAAGGTTCAGATATTAATTTAATTCATACTAACGATGTTATGAATATAGTACGAGAGTTTTTGAAATGAAAAGAACAAACATTGCTGCTATAGATTTAGGTTCTAATTCTTTTCATCTGGTTATTGTTAGGTTGAAATCTATAGAAAGTTCTATGCAAAAATTTGAAGTAGAAAGTCGGAGTCAATTCGAGATCCTTTACAAACAAAGGGAAGTAGTTAGACTAAATGATCTGTCGTTTTATGATTCCAATTTAATAAACAATAGAAGCATATCTCGCGCCTTAGAAGTTTTGAAAGTCTTCAAAGAAAAAGCAGATGAATTTAATGCAGAAATTTTTGCAGTAGCAACTAGTGTAATACGAGAAGCTCCATTCAGTGAAAAATTCATTTCGATTGTAAAAGGAAAACTCGGATTTGAAATTCAGGTTGCTGCTGGATTTGAAGAAGCCAGATTAATTTATCTTGGTGTACTTCAAGGACTTGATGTTTTTAATAAACAAATTTTACTTATTGATATAGGTGGTGGTAGTACAGAATTTTTAATAGGTAGAAGAGGTAAGGTGATTTATACAGCTAGTTTGAAATTAGGTGCTGTTCGATTAACTCGTGATTTTTTTGGATTCAAGGATTACTATGATGATTTAAGTAAAAAGAAATGTGAAGAATTCATAAGAGAAAAGTTAGAAACCGTTATTAAACCAATTAAAAAAATTGGTTATGATGAAGTAATTGGAACTGCAGGTACGTTAACTTCATTAGGAAGTATGATTCATGAAACTTTAAACGATAGTTTGCCCATACATGGTAAAACTATAAACTCAACTCAGTTAAAAACCTTAGTATTAAAAATTCTGTCTTGTAAAAGTTTTTATGAGTTGAAGAGCATACCTTATATTGACGAAAGCAGACTTGACATAATAATGGCTGGAGCAATGATTACTAAAGAAGTGTTTGATGGATTAAAAATCTATGACATGACTTTAAGTACCTATGCTTTCAGAGAAGGTATAATCATCGATGCTTTAGAAAAAGTGTATTTGAAAGATTCATTTGCTTACTCATCAACACTTCCTGAGAATTTATATTTTAATCAAAAAATAAAATCGGCTCTTAACCTTGCTAAATTTTACGACACAGATATTTATCACATTCTACATGTGAGAAAAATTTCACTTCTTCTTTTTGATGAATTAAAATCATTGCATAAGCTAGATGAAAATTCTAGAGAATTACTTGAGTTTGCATCAATACTTCATGACATTGGTTATAATATTTCACCACAAAAGCATCATAAACATTCATATCATTTAATTATAAATTCAGCGCTTGTTGGATTTAGCAATGAGGAATTAAAGATTATTGCAACAATTGCCCGATATCATAGGAAATCACTTCCCCAAAAAACTCACAAAGTTCTAATAGATTTCTCTAATGATGAATTTAAAAAAATCGAAATTCTCTCTGCAATTTTAAGACTCGCCGATGCACTAGAAAAGACTCATTCGGCTTTGATTAACGACTTAAAAATTATTCCGATGAATTCTAAAAGAAAGTTTAAACTTGTATTGCGTTATCTCACAAATACGCCGAAGATGGAATTCTGGACAGCTCAGAAGAGGAAAAGTGCACTTGAGAAGGCTCTCAAAGTTAAATTTGAGTTAAATCTTGAGAAAATTATAATTTAGAATATATTCAGTTTGACATTCAAACACTGCAAGATTATATTTGCTTCGTATGAAAAGGCAAATTTTATTTTTGTTTATAATCATTAGTGCAACATTAGCCTTTGCAGGTGCAACTTTAGAGTTTTTCCGCGGCAGAAGCCACAACGATAAAATTATTCTTGAATGGAAAAGTAAAGATGAAATTGCTTTGCGTGAATATGTTGTAGAACGAAAAATTGTAAATGGTGAATTTATTCCAATAGGTTCAGTTTCACCTAAAGGAGCCAACTCTTACTATAATTTTATTGATGAAACCGCTTTCAAAGTGAATGCTTCCGTTTATTATTATAGATTAAAGATTGTTGACTTAAATAATTCCTTTTCGTATTCAAATGAAATTTCTGTATTTCATAGTGTGTCGAGTGTTAAGCGAACGTGGGGAAGCATTAAGGCAATGTTTAGATAAAATTTCCTTCCATTCATGTTTTTCATCTTCAGCTTATGAGCTTAGAAAGTCTAAAGAAGTATAATTATATTCTTGCTTCAAAATCTCCTAGAAGGAAATTTCTTCTTAGTTTACTTGGATTACCCTTCGAATCATTTAATCCAAACATTAATGAGGATCATAAGTATGGAAATCCTGTTAAGCTGGCTAAAAAGTTAGCGGAAGATAAAGCAGAAGTTGCAAATAAAATTTTTAAGGATAAGATTATTATTTCTGCAGATACAATTGTTGTGCTAAATGATAAAATTTTTGGCAAACCAAAGAACAAAAAGGACGCTCGCCTGATGCTTGAAACTCTCAGCGAAAAAACTCACATAGTATATACTGCCATTTGTGTAATTAATCAACTAAAGAATAAAAAGCTGATAGATATAGAAAAAACTAATGTTACCTTTAGGAATCTTTCACGAAGAGAGATTGATGAATATGTGAAGAAGGGTTCTTGCATGGATAAAGCAGGAGCCTATGGGATTCAAGACGATTTGGGGGCTGTGTTTGTTAGCAAAATTAAAGGTTGTTATTATAATGTAGTTGGCTTGCCTATTCAAAAATTATATTTAATGTTG
>CAKZPH010000266.1 GCA_937138605.1 uncultured Ignavibacteriales bacterium | reverse complement strand
TAATCCACAGAAGTTACCAACCTTTGCAGGTGAGGCTCTTTTTAGCTTAAACTACTTTGGGAATCATTTAAAAGCTGGTTACGTCTATCGTGGAAACGATTATACATCATTCGGTCAAAACTTTTTAAGAAATGATATTGCAGGATTTCAAGTATCTGATAGATTATCATTATTTGAAAACAGACTTTTCATTGGTATTAACTACGAAAAACTAAATGATAACTTGCAAAAGACTAAAATTACGACTACTCATTTTCGAAATTTGGAAAGCTCTATTTCAATTTATCCAAGACCGAATTTTCCAAACATAACTTTAGGCTATGCTAATTTTATTGTTAGGAATGATATTGACCCATTGACCGCAGATTCAATCAAACGACTAAGTTTACTTGATGATATAACTCATCAAATTTCATTTTCTTCAAATTATGACCTTAAATTAAAAACTTTGCAGAGAATTTTTATGAATGTAGTGATGAGTAGAAAACAAGATCGAACATACAAGAATTTATCTGTTAAGTATTTATCGACAAACTTTTCATTGCAATCTTTTTGGAAAAAGAATTTCCATACTTTCATCGGTGCTACACTGAGTATTTCAGATCTAACCACATCTAAATATGAATACTATTCACTAATTTTCGGAGCTCGAGTTTCCAACTATAGTGGTAAACTAAGATCGACTTTTTCAATTAACCCATCTTTTGGAAATCTCAAACGTGCACTCTTTGAATTACTCAGTCAGTACTATCTCTTTCAAAATTTTTCACTTAATTTTAACATGAGATACATTATCAATACAAAAAATATTAAGAACGAAAGTATCTTGAATTTACTCGCACGCTATGAAATCTAATTTTTTACGAAATGCACTGATTTGCTCTAATTAGAGAGCATTTTCACAAACCACAAAAGGTAATGAAAGTAACAAGAAAATATTATTTCAATGTCTATATTTCTTTCATTATTGCAAGCTTAATATTTGTGTTCACTTCAGATATATTTTTTACTATTCCACTTTTTCAAACTATTGAAAATAAAATTCTTGATTTACAATTTACTCGACGTGGGGAAGTTAAATTCGCTGATTCCCTTGATGTTATCATTTTAGGAATATCTAAGGAAACGCTTGAAGAAATACCCGAACCATTCAATCGTTGGCCATTACCAAGAATTTTTTTTGCAAAAGTAATTGAAAATTTGAATCATGCTGGTGTTAAAGTTATAGGTATTGATCTTTTGTTCTCGGAAAGAGATAGATACTCTGAATCAAATGATTCAATGCTCATAGTTACAGTTAGGAAGTATAAGAATGTTGTTTTTGCTGGTAAAATGGAAGAAGAAGATTGGCGATTTCAAACGGTAGCAAAAAACCTAAATTTTGAAAATGTATATTTTGACGTAGATAGTTCAATTGGTATAGTAAACGTTTTACCTGATGATGATGGAGTTTTAAGAAAATATATTCCCTTCTATCATCATGATGGATTAAGCTTAAATATTCCTACTTTTTCTTTTAGTGTCTATAATAAGATTCTTGGATTAAATAACCTTAAAACTACTCACGTAAATCAATCTTCTTTTAAACTCAATGACATAAAAATTCCTAAATTCACAAGCAATTCAATATTAATTAATTACTATGGTGCGTCTAACACTTTTCCTGTAATTAATTTTATTGATGTTTTGGATGACAAGAACTTCAAAACCAAGTCGGAAATAGAAACTGGTATAGATATAAATACGTTTGATGATGAAGAATTTGGGTTGCTCAAGTCTGGAATTTTTAACAATAAAATTGTATTAATTGGATCAGTCGAGCCAGAGGATAAGGATTTATTCCCCGTTCCAATAGAAAAGAGTGAAAACACTAATAAAGGTTTAAGTGGCAATTTAATGTATGGAGTCGAAGTTCACGCAAATGTAGTTCAAATGTTGGTAGATAGAAATTTCCTTTCTCGTCAGAATAAAGTTGTAGAATTTCTATTAATACTATTGATCACTTTAATTTCCGTCAACTTTTTTAATATTTTAAGAAAGATAAAATTTAAGTATGGGTTTCTTGGTGAAATTTTTGGAGTTATAATTACCGCAATCTTTTTATTAGCACTTTATGAAATATCTTATTTTTATTTTGAGAGGTTTAACCTTGTGATTTATTACCTGGGATTAGGTCTTTCGATTGCAGCTGGTTATGTAACTAGTACTGTAACAAATTATCTCCGAGAGCGGCAACAGAGAATAATGATAAAAAATATGTTTAGTCAATATGTGAATCCTGAGCTTGTTGAGGAATTAATTGATAATCCTGACAAATTACGTCTTGGAGGAGAAAGAAGAGAAATGACCGTAATGTTTACCGACTTAGCAAACTTTACAACGTTCTCAGAGCAAATCCAACCAGAGCTACTCGTACAACATTTAAATGAATTTTTTGATGCGATGACTGAAATAATTTTATCACAGAAGGGTACGCTCGATAAATTTGAGGGGGATGCAATCATGGCGTTCTGGGGTGCGCCAATAGAAAATTCAAATCATGCAGAAAATGCTGTCTACTCAGCAATACTAATGAAAGATCGGATGAAAGATTTTTATGAAAGATGGGAAACTGAATTAGGCTATAAGATTAAAATGAGAATTGGTATAAATTCGGGAATCATGCTCGTGGGTAACATGGGAGGACGGAAAAAATTTGATTATACGGTTATGGGTGATAACGTAAATCTTGCTTCGCGACTCGAAGCTATAAATAAAATATATGGTACCGATTTGATAATAAGTGAGCACACATTTGAAAAAGTTAAGGAAAAATTTATTTGTCGCGAATTGGACTACATTATAGTTAAAGGTAAAACTAAACCCGTGAAAATTTATGAGGTATTTGATACCCATGATTGGATTTTGACTAATGATGTGCTTAAAAGAAACATAATTCAAAAGAAAATTGAATGTTTTGAAAAGGGTTTTGCATTATACAGGAGCAGATTATTTTCCGAGGCAATACTGGAGTTTGAAAAGGTCATAAAAGTTGATACAGAGGATACT
>CAKZPH010000265.1 GCA_937138605.1 uncultured Ignavibacteriales bacterium | reverse complement strand
CTCTACGTTGACCACATTAGCGCTTCGGTAGATACCAGCGTAATCCATTCCTGCAAAAATATACCCACCTCTGAAACCCCCAATACTCAATACAAAATTATCTTGTCCCATTCCAGAGTTAATCAAAGACCAATTTATACCCTTATCTGTTGATCGGTATATCCAGTAACCTCGTGTGCCTAAATAGATATGATTATTATTATCAATATATATGCAGCTATATTCGGGTTTAGCTCCTCGGACACTTGACCAGGTTACGCCATTGTTTGTGGATTTGTAAACTCCATAACCCTCTGTGGCTAAATAAACATCCCCAAAGTTATCCATTGTTATTTCAGAAATTTGAAAATTTAAATTAAATGAATATTCGTTCCATTGTAACCCTTCATCATCACTGAAAAATACTTTACCATAACTTCCCGCAATCAATCTTCCAGATGGTGTTTTTGTTATAGTATAAATGTTTTGTGGTAGATTAAAAATTTTATGCCAATTCATTCCACCGTTGATTGATTTATAAATACCACCTTCACCACTATAAAAAAGAAAACCTAAATATAAATTGTTATTAATGTCTATATGAAGTGTACTCATTCCATCATGCGGTGGTGTAAACACTTTTGTCCATTCATTCCTATCATTAGTTGATTTATAAACTCCACTTTCGATTGAACCTCCAACAAAAATCGCATAAAGTTTATTGGAATTATCTTTGACTAGTTTCTTGACCCAAAGATTTTCCTGAATTAATCTATCCCATGTATTGCCCGAGTTAGTGGACTTGAATAGACCGAATGCGAAAGTACCTGCAAGAGCTGTTTCGTTAGAAAGAGCAAGTATCGAATATACACTACTTTCCTGAGTTCCTGATTGAAAAGGCGTTTTAATCCAGAAATTTTGAGAGTATGATATTGTAGTGATTAAAGAGAGATAAAAAATTATCTTGGACATAAAATTTTCCTTTAGGTTAATTTGTGCAAGTTACACAAGTTTATCTTGAAAAGGTATGAAAAGTATTTAATTGGTCTTTAATGATTTGAAATTTAAGATTCTAAATAAGTCAACGTATTATTTAATAAAAGGAACATTTTCGATTGCTTGTTTTGTTTGTCAAAAAGTATCTTAGTAAACTTTTTAATCTAATAATAATCGAAAGAGGAAACTTCAATAAGATTCAGAAAAAAATGGATGAATTTTATGAAACTTAAAATTAGTTCAGGAAAAATTTTAACAAACTTATTAAGTAAAATTGAATCAGTTGGAAATAAACTTCCACACCCGATAACTTTATTTGTGTTGTTATCAATTAGTGTAATTTTTCTGTCCTGGTTTGTTTCCTTATTTGATTTCTCCATCACACTTCCTGGAACTAATAAAATTATTCAACCAGTAAATTTACTTACCATTGATGGCCTTCATAAAATTATATTAAATCTTGTAACAAACTTTACTTCCTTTGCTCCACTTGGCACGGTTCTCGTTTCACTTCTTGGAATCGCTGTGGCAGAAAGAAGTGGACTAATCGGGACCGCATTAAGGTTAGTAGTAATTAAAGCGCCTCAAAAGTTTCTAACTTTTATTGTAGTCTTTGCGGGAATAATTTCAAATACTGCAAGTGAAATTGGATATGTACTACTTGTTCCACTCTCTGCAATGATATTTTTTGAAGCAGGAAGACATCCAATTGCTGGACTTGCTGCTGCCTTTGCGGGCGTTTCAGGTGGTTACAGTGCTAATATTCTTTTAGGAACAATAGATCCACTTCTTGCAGGATTAACTCAAGAAGCAGCCCGTATAATCGACAAAAACTATGAAGTAAACGCTGCAGCTAATTATTACTTTATGTTTGTTTCAACCTTTTTTATTGCAATTGTTGGAACTTATGTAACAGAAAAAATTACTATCCCCCGCTTAGGAAAATTCGAAGGAGAAACACAAATTGAAGAGATTAAACCACTTACAAAAGAAGAGAAAAGAGGATTGATCTATGCTACAATTTCTCTCATCGTTTTTGCCGGTATAATTCTCGCTGGTCTTATCCCTGAAAATGGTTTTCTAAGAGACTTAAAAACAAAAAGTATTCTTAAATCACCATTCTTAAGTGGAATTGTAGCTTTCATTTTTTTAGGTGGATTTATCTCTGGAATTGCATATGGAATTGGTGCAAAGACGATCAAAAATGATAAAGATGTGATTAATGGAATGGACAAATCAATGAGCGCCCTTGGCTCGTACATTGTTTTGGTTTTCTTTGCCGCACAGTTCGTTGCTTTTTTTAACTGGACAAATCTTGGTCAAATCATTGCTATTGAAGGTGCCACTCTATTAAAATCATCAGGTCTTGGTCCAATACCATTAATGATTTCTTTTATTCTAATTACTGCTTTTTTTAATCTATTCATTGGAAGTGCTTCAGCAAAATGGGCGATAATGGCACCAATTTTTGTCCCGATGTTTATGTTATTAGGTTATTCTCCCGAATTAATCCAAGCAGCATATCGAGTAGGCGATAGCGTGACAAACATAATTTCACCAATGATGTCATACTTTGCTTTGATAATTGCATTCATTAACAAATATGATAGTAAAGCTGGAATTGGCACATTAATCGCTACAATGTTACCTTACACAATTTCTTTTTTAATTGTCTGGACTATATTGTTTATTATTTGGATAAGCACTGGTTTACCACTAGGTCCCGGTGCAAAACTATTTATTTGATTGATTAAGTTTAACGATTCTTCTTTTTTGATAGCTTCTATTAAGAATATCACTTGGAAATTAAAAAAGATATTTCCAGTAGCAAATAACTTACCCGCACAAAACAATTAAAAAATTATAATTGAACCAAAATTGTTTATTTTTCAACCGTACTTAAATTATCTTCTGAAAGTCCAACTTTTAGAATTAAATTTGAAAGTAGAATTTTTAATAATTCTCAGGGAATATGAGTAAATACATTTTCGTCTGTACAAGTTGTAATTCGGAATTTTCAAAAGAAAAAATTGAAAATAATTTATACTACCTTTGTCCCAATTGTGGGAAAGCAGAGAGAAATCAACCACTTCATGGCGTATTAAAGATTCAATACGATTACACTGAAGTAAAAAAAACATTAACACGAGAAAAATTATTAAAAAGTCAACCGGGCTCAATTTGGAATTTCCCAGAAATTCTACCTCTAGATTTTGAAAAAGAAAATCTTCCTTCCCGAGTTGATAAACATAAACTCAAACTTCTTAAACTAAATTCTAATCCTCTTCATAAATTGAAATATTCAAAATTTACTTTCTATGTATTTGATGACACTAAGAATCCAACTTTTTCATTTAAAGACAGAGCAAGTATTCTTGTAGCGATGAAAGCAATTCAACTTGGTATTAAAGATATATCTGCGGCATCAACAGGTAATGCCGGTTCATCAATTGCAGGAATATGTACCATCCTTGGACTCAATTCCAAAATCTTTGTCCCCGAAACCATACCTGAAGCAAAACGTATCCAGATTCAATCATATGGTGCAGAAATTTTTTTGGTAAAAGGAAGTTATGATGATGCATTTGATTTATGTCTTGAAGTTTCAAAACACAAAAAATGGTTTAACAGGAATACGGCATTTAATCCATTCACTATAGAAGGTAAGAAATCAGCGGCCTACGATATTTTCATTTCAAGTCAAGGAAATGTGCCCCAAAATATAATTGTACCCGTTGGTGATGGAGTAATTTTAGGTGGACTATACAAAGGTTTTACAGAATTAGTTCAGTTAGGTTTGATGGAACAGTTACCTTGTTTTATTGCAGTCCAATCAACTGGTAGTAATGCTTTAGTGCGATTTTATAAAACCAAAATTTTTGAGTTCAATGAAGCCTATACAATAGCTGACAGCATCTGTGCTACAGCACCAAGAAATCTTTTTATGGCAAATGAAGCTCTTTCCAAATCCAACGGATTAGCAATTGAAGTTACTGATAATGAAATTATAGATGCTCAGAAAGAAATAATTTCTTCCTTTGGATTGTTTGTCGAACCTTCTTGTAGTGCCACCTTTGCGGCTTTCAAAAAATTGATAAATGAAAATTTGTTGAATTATCATGAAGATTATCTTCTGATGTTTACTGGCAATGGATTAAAAGATCTTAGTTCACTTAAAAAATGGAATTATGAACCTGTAGCAAAAACTTTTAAAGAATGGCATAAGGAATTAATTAATGAATGAAATTAAAATAAATGCTCTTTTAATTGCTGCTGGAAAATCGGGTAGAATTGGAATTCAAAAAGCGTTACTTCCCTATCAGGAGCAATCTTTTATCTCATGCATACTAAAGAAACTATTCCCTAATTTTCAAAGAATTGTTGTTGTAGTTGGTTATGAAGCAGAAAAAGTGAAATTAGAATTGGAACCATTCAGGGAATTGGCTTCTAAAATTGGAAATCAAAAATTGACTGTTGTAGAAAACATCAATTACGAATTTGGTATGTTCAGTTCAATAAAATTAGGACTTATGATGTTAAAAGATGCTGATTTTGTTCTACTACATATGATTGATCAACCAGACCTGCCAGAAAATTTTTATCTGGAGATGAAACAACAAGTAAAAAAGAGTGTTGACTGGATTCAGCCAATTTATAACAATAAAAATGGTCATCCAATCATATTCGGGAAAAAAGTTTTAGAAAAAATTTTATCAAGTGATCTTAATTCTGATTTAAGAAAAATCAAAAAAGAACTTGAGTTAAAAGTTTTTAACTGGAATTGTAGGTACAAAGAAATATTAACCGATATAGATACTCTTGATGATTATAATAATCTTTTTTCAAATTCACAGGTGTAAAGATGAATATATATGAAAAAATTACAAATTTGATTAATGAGAATAAAAGTTTTGTTTTAGCTACGGTTATAAAAACGGAAGGTTCAACTCCTGGTAAGGTTGGTTTTAAGATGATTATTGAAAGTGATGGTAAATGCCAGGGTACAATTGGTGGTGGAGCTATTGAAGGTGAAGTAATTATCGAATCGTTGAGAAGGTTGAGTACAAGTGAAAGTGGAATAGTTGAGTATCTTTTATCGGGCGAGGTTTTAGTTGAAAAAGAAACAGCAAAAGTGCTTGAGATGAGTTGCAGTGGACGTCAATGGATATTCTATGAAGTTTTTGGGCAAAAACCAGTTGTTTATGTATTTGGTGGTGGCCATGTAGGAGAAGCATTGTTGAGACAGTTAAGTTTACTAAACTATCGCAAAATACTAATTGATAATCGTCCAGAATTTGCTAACAAACATAAGAATCCTTTCGCTGATGAAATAATCCTGGACGATTACGTAAAATACGCCTCCACGTTCAATCCACCAGAAAATTCATTTGTGGTTGTAATGACTCACGGTCACAATTATGATTTTGATATCGTTAAAATCATTTACGAGCGAAACTTGAAATTAAAATACGT
>CAKZPH010000264.1 GCA_937138605.1 uncultured Ignavibacteriales bacterium | reverse complement strand
ACATATGTAGATTCTTTACCTCAGTTGATTAATCCAAAAACTGGTAGAATTCATACTAATTTCAATCAAACAATAACTACCACAGGAAGACTTTCAAGCAGTGAACCGAATCTTCAAAATATTCCGATTCGTTCTGATTTAGGTAAAGAAATTCGTCAAGCTTTTTCAGTTCCTGACAAAAATAGATTAATTCTGAGTGCTGACTATTCTCAAATCGAATTAAGAATTCTTGCTCATATTAGTGAAGACTCAAATTTAATTCAGGCCTTTAGGGAAGACAAAGATATACATGCCGCAACTGCTTCAAAAATATATGGAATTCCTATGGACAAGATCAGTCCTGATATGCGTCGAAAAGCGAAAGAAGTTAATTTTGGAATTCTTTACGGCATTGGTAGTTATGGATTAAAAGTCCGATTAGGAATTTCGCAAGGTGAGGCAAAAAGTTTAATTGAACTATACTTTAAAACATATCCAAATGTTAAAAAATATATCACATCAACCATTGAATTCGCGAAAAAAAATGGTTTTGTTGAAACGCTAAAAAAGCGAAGACGCTATCTTCCTAACATTAATTCTAAAAATAATGCTGTTAGGTCTTTTGAGGAAAGAGCAGCTATTAATATGCCAATTCAAGGTACGGCAGCAGATATGATTAAAATTGCTATGAATAAAATCTCGGAACGTTTTCAAGAATTGCAATTAAAGTCTGCAATGATCTTACAGGTTCATGATGAGCTTCTTTTTGAAGTTTATAAAGATGAAATTGATACTGTTAAAAGAATAATTAAAACTGAAATGGAAAACGCAATACCATTAAATGTACCGGTTAAAGTTGATATTGGTATTGGTAAAAATTGGCTTGATGCCCATTAACACTTAAACATTATCAAGAAGCATAAAATCAACATTTCGTTTTTTAGAGTTTACATTTTGTTGTTTTGATTTGCTTTTCTTTTGATAACTACAAAACTCAAAGATTGGACAGATATTACAACTTGGATTTTTACTTGTACAAATTGACCTACCAAGTTTTATGATGTTCGTGTGAAATTCGTAGGCAATTTTTTTAGGTAAGATTTCTGAAAGTTTGAAAAAAGTTTTATCTCTATCATAATGATTTATAATTCCTACTCTGTTAATAACTCTAAATACATGTGTATCAACGGGACATACATTTCTATTCATTCCAAAAAGTAAAACACATGATGCTGTTTTGACTCCAATACCTTTGAATGAAGTCAGAAATTTTATTGCATCTTCATTTGAATATTTTTTTAAGAAATTTAGTGATAATTCTCCCTTGTCTTTTTCAAGTTTGGTTAAAAAATTCTTTATTGTTTTGCATTTTTTCTGGGCTAAACCTGCAACTTTGATTACATTTTGTAATTTCTTCTGTGATACATTAATTATGGAATTGTAATCCGGAAATTCTGACTTTAGTGAAAGAAATGCTTTATGAGAATTGATATCATTGGTATTTTGTGAAAGTATAGTGGCAATTAAAATATCTAATGGATTAGATTTTGAAATCTTCCTTGGTTTACCAAAAAATTCAATAAGTTTACTGTTTAGGTTTAAAATTAATTCAGAGACAGCTAACTCATTAGTGTGTAACTTTTTCTTTGAGTTAGCTGTCTTCATCTAAACTAAAATTTTATTACAACATCAAAAAATTGGACATTTTTTAATCTACCGTAATCAGCAAAACCATAATTAATATTAATATCAATATCATTTACAATTGGATAACTTAAGCCAAAACCAAGAGTAAGCCCCTGCTCACTATCTCTCAGGAATAATGATTTATATCCTGCTCTTAGAAATACGTTACCATTAATATTCATTTCAATTCCACTGTTAACATATTCTGTGTTGTCATTAGGATGAACAGCGTCCAGAGCGGTAGTCAAAGTAAACAATTTAGATTTAAAGACTTCCATTGCCAAACCAACTCTAAATGATAGCGGAATATCATACGAATTTAATCTTAATTGTGCAGGAATGTTATTTGGTCCTGTATTGGCATTTTCATCTGGATCAACATTTATATAAATATTTCTTCCATCTAATCTCATTTTCGTGCCAAAATTGGAAATACTAGCACCAATTCGTAATCCATTGAAAGGAGTGGTGTATAGAGTACCAACATCAATGGCAACAGAGCTTGCACTCATGTCCCAGACCTGATCACGGATATATTTCATATTAAATCCTATGGAAAAATTATCAGTTAAATTTCTTGCGTAAGTTAATCCAATAGCTAATGAACTTGCATCCCAATATCTTCCATCGCCTTCTGGATTTTCAACTGTTCTTACTTTTTCATCTGGAACACTAAAAGAAGTTAAACTTAATCCTAAACTACCAACATCTCCTAGATTAATTGCTAAAGCAGCAAAATTAAATGACATATCAGCAAGCCAATTTGCATGATTGAAAGCAGTACTACCCGAACCAGATATTCTAGATACTCCAGCAGGGTTCCAATAAATCGAATAAATATCATTTTCCATCGCAGCAAACGCACCTCCCATACCAACTGTTCTTGCACCCGCAGCTATTTTCAAGAATGCAGCGGC
>CAKZPH010000263.1 GCA_937138605.1 uncultured Ignavibacteriales bacterium | reverse complement strand
CCAAAGGTATAAACCTTACCAAATGCCATTGCTGCTGCTTCAGCGTAAAGCTGTCCAGATTGAGTTAAATAAGCTTTCCCCAGGTCAAAATACTCAGTTTCAAATAATGTTGTTGTTCCTTCACAAGCTGCTGGCGTTAAAATTGGTGCGTCAACTAAAATGAATCCTTTATCATTAAAGAAAGTGCGTATCGCATTTATTATCTCGTGTCTTACTCTCAAAATAGCATGTTGCCTGCTCGATCTGAGCCATAAGTGTCGATGATCCATTAAAAATTCAATTCCATGTTCTTTCGGTGAGATAGGATAATCTTTGGATATATGAATTATACTTAAATCTTTAACTTCAATCTCGTAACCACCAGGCGCTCGATCTTCTTTTTTAGCTATCCCATAAACTGAAAATGATGATTCTTGAGTCAATTGATCAAACTTTTCAAAAACTTCATCACTAACGTTATTCTTTGTTAAAATACATTGACAAATGCCTGTACCATCTCTCATCACAATGAATCTAATCTTACCAGAAGATCTTTTATGTGTAACCCAACCTCTAATTTCAACTTCCTGTCCTATATAAGATTCTAGATTCTCAATATAAATGTATTTCATTTTTTGGTAAAAATTTTTACAAAATTAAAAAAGCAACGATAAATTACAAAGGTTTGAACGATAATTGAAACGCGATATCTATGAAGTTTTGAATTGAATTTTATTTAATTAAAATTCTTGTATTTAGATCACTTCATAAGTAACTTAAACTTAATTATGAGTGTTTTACCAAGAAAAGTTTTTGTTGAAAAAATTTTGTCAATCGCCCTTCCTGCAATTGGTGGATTATCTAGTCATATTCTTATTTCGATTGTTGACACAGCTATGGTAGGAAGATTAGATAACGCAAAAGTAAGTCTTGCTGCCATGGGTCTTGGAGTGTTAGCAACCTGGACAATTGTTAGTTTCTTTTCCAGCTTTAGCACTGGAACTCACATATTAGTGGCAAGAAAAGAAGGTGAAAGAAATTATGAAGAATGTAAACGAATACTAAACATATCTCTCGTGTTTGGATTTATTGTGGGGACTTTATTTGGTGGAATAATTTTTTTCGTTGCACCACATTTTTCGAGTTTAATAGCAATCGATCCAAACGTAGAAAAGCATGCAGGAGATTACATAAGGTTTCGATTCCTTGGTTTGCCCTTCTTTTTAATGATTGTGGCATTTCGTGGTTTTTTCTTTGGCATAGGTCATGCAAAGATTTTTATGTTATCAGGTATCATTCTAAATGTGGTAAACATCTTTTTTAACTGGATATTGATTTTTGGCAATCTTGGTGCTCCAAAGTTGGGACTCAAAGGTGCTGCACTTGCATCTTCTATTGCAACCGTTGTAGATTTTTTCTTTTATTTTTACGTTACTTTACTTCATTACTACAGAAAAAAATACAAAACTCGTAAGTTCTTAAATAAAGATTTTAAGATAATGTCTGACATAATCAAGTTATCTTTACCAGTTTCCTTCCAGAATATTTTTATTTTGGTAGGATTTTTAGTATTTGTTGCAATCATTGGAC
>CAKZPH010000262.1 GCA_937138605.1 uncultured Ignavibacteriales bacterium | reverse complement strand
TAACTCACAACTCTCAAACGCACAAACGCGTAACCCGTAACTCCAAACTAATTTAACTAACTTTGACTAATTGAACTGATTGAAAGTGATTTTAAATATTAGAAGTGATCAAATGATCAAACTGAATACTTTAATGGTAGGCACTCGTTGAGACTTCCGAACTGCTGACTGGTCTCAAATCGTGCTTTATCTAGAAATAGTATATCAAAAATCTCAAATATTTCTTCAAGTGCAAGCGTAATTTTATTTGTTAATGAATATGTATCCTTTTAACTTGGAGTGTTATATGATTTGAGTTTTTTGATAATCTATATAGTCTGTTTTTGATAGAAAATTAAATTGTATCTTATCCATTCACTGCTTTTAAAACCCATTATATGAGTAATTTCACGTAGTTTTATACCTTGTTGCCGGATAAACACAACCTAATATTTAGTTTCTTATTAGCATTCTTATAATCTTATCTACATCCAATTTTCATTAATTCATTTAAATATTCAAATTGCCATTCGCTGACGTTTAATTCAGATATACTTTTATTATAGTCGTCTTGACATTTATATTTACATTTGTTATAAGAAAAACTTTGAGGTACGTTCTCTATTGAGCAAGTAGTTAAACAAGTATTCTTTGTGTTTTCGATAATTTGTTTCAACGATTCTACATTGTCTTTTCTTTTTTT
This sequence comes from uncultured Ignavibacteriales bacterium, assembly GCA_937138605.1. Lineage (GTDB taxonomy): Bacteria > Bacteroidota > Ignavibacteria > Ch128b > Ch128b > CAKZPH01. The sequence continues at coordinate 5,622 of CAKZPH010000262.1, read as the reverse complement.
TATAAACATAGACGCTTCATAAATCTTATTAGATATGCTTTTATAACAGTAAATTACAGAGTCGTTGTGAGGCAAAAATACAGCAACTAACTCTTCATTTTGATTATTTTTAGATGTTGAATTATTTTGTTGGGTTTCACATTCATTTTTATCAATATATAAAAAATCATTTGGACTAATCTCACAACAAATTTTATTTAAGCATTCACTTTCTTTTAATTCAATATAGCCTCCACCACATCTATCGCTTTTCCAACATTTAACAATATTGTCTGTTTTGTATGAATAATCTATTAATTTCTCTGTTTTAGAAGGTGAAATTGGGGTTGTTGACGAAACAATGGGTATATTAGGAGTTGGAATAGTAGAGTATTTATTAAGATCATTTAACATCATTTTATTACCAAGCAATATTAAAGGAGAAATCGTGGCGGTCACTCCTGCAGTTATTAATATTAATAAACAAAACAAAGTTAATATTAGTGCTTTAAGACCTGAAAATTTTAAATTAATAAATTTGGTTATTTTATTAAACAAAAAACTAAAGGCGACAATTCCTACAATAATATCGCCAAATAGAAGAAATAGCCAAATATTCGAAGTGCTTAAACTATTTACATAGGCAAAAACAACAAAATGTACCAGCGTTAATATCTAAATAAACCCAAATACCATCATAGATTCATATGTTAACTTTGTCAACGTTGTGTGCATTTTTCGCAAACTTTTAAATGTTTGATGAGAAACTCGAAAGGAGTTCCCCCCATATAAAGAACTATGACCTTTTTTATTATATTATTATACCTTATTATACCATTCAACAAAATCAAATAATCGATAACTTCTCTCGCTTCTATCTCTAAATTGAATCATTCTATGCCATGCCATAATGGTTCTCACAATACGTTCTACCTTCCCATTAGTTTTAGGCGTTTTAATTTTTGTGTAAATATGTTTTATGTTTTCTCGATCAAGAATAGTCTCAAAATTATGTCTTCTCTCCAGTTTTCCTCTGTATTCTTTTCCATTATCAGTCATTAAAACATCGATAATAAATGGAGAGGTAGCCAATACTTCTTCCATAAACTCTACTACTGCTTTATCAGTTTTATCTCCCATAATAGCCGCATAAAGATAACGAGTTGCATCATCAACTACAACGTAAAGATATTCCTTAGATTTATTACTATCACCTTCAATAGAAGGTAGCTTTTTGGTATCGATATGAACAAGTTTTCCCGGATGGTCTCTCATATAACGCATTTTATCACGATTTAATCTTTTGTTAATCTTCTTTTGCACATTATCCAATCTTTTAAGACCACGTTGTATTCTAAACTTCTCCGGACAAGCGTCTTTATCCAAACATAACCAGTTTCCTGTTTCATCAACTTCCTTTACCCATTTCCTGACGGTATTCCTATGAATTCCGTATATTCGACCAGCAAAAACCTTATTGATTTCACTATTACCAATTTGACTAATCATTTCTTGACAAACAAGAGGTGTTAATCAAGCATTTTTATGTTGTAACCATTTGTGCATATTTAGCATTAATTAAACTACTAATAAGTATATGCACACAACGTTTAATTATTTAACAATTTAAGAAATAAGGTATTAACGTTAAAATAACGATAATAAATTTATTTCTAATAACGATATTACGAAAGATAACAAAATTTATAAAAGTAAATATTCCTTAAATAGAACTAACTTTATTCTTAATACTGAAGAAAATAATATCGTTTATAAGATTTCTTTATTCTTTGATGATCTTAATAATTTTGTTTAGGTTTAGGAATCATCTTTTATTGATAATCCAAATTATAAAAGCTGTTTTATTTTTGAAAATGAGCGCATAAGAGTAAGTATAAGAGGGTTATTTTCTCCAAGCTTAAGAAAAGCTTATTAGAAAATATGCTAACGATCGAGAATATAGTGTGTTTAAGGCATTTTCTGTACCGGAAAGCGCAAAAGGCGAACAGAAAAGAAGATTATTTAATGACCTTTTAAATTATTTAGATAAGCATCATGATATAAAAATAGTCGTTTGCGAAAAAGTCGATCGCATTACAAGAAATTTTAAAGATGCGGTTAGACTGGATGATTGGTTAAACAAAAACGAAGAAAGACAAATACATTTTGTTAAACAAAATCTAATTATTCATAAAAACGCTAAATCAAATGAAAAATTTATGTGGGATATATATTTAGCAATGGCAAGACAATACACTAATAATCTCTCTGAGGAAGCGAAAAAAGGAATGTTAGAAAAAGCAGAGCAAGGTTGGTATCCGAGAAGTCGTAAAAGAGGTTATAAAACTATTGGAGAGATGGGAAGAAAAACTTGGATTAGAGATAAAAGTAACTCTGAAGCGGAATATATTAAAAGGGCTTTTGACCTTTACTCTACGTCAAACTACACGCTATGTACACTATCTCTTGAACTTTTGGAAAGGTAAACATTATCTTAATGGAAAACACAAAAGACTTGTTTTACCTCGTCCAAGACTTGCTACACCGTCAATTTAAGGCAGGAAAATACCGAAAGCATGCTTTTCTTTTTGGAGACGGTTTGGTTACCTGTGATTGTGGTTGATGTATTACTTGGGAGCTTCAGAAAGGACATCATTACGGTTGTTGCACCAAGTTCAAAACCGACTGTCAAAGAAAGAAATATATCAAAGAAGAAAAAAATAGAAAAACAAATCCTTGAAATATTAGATAGTTTTATTATCAAAAACGCCCGACTTCTTGAATGGGTTAGGAAAGCTTTGAAAGAAAGCCATTAAGACGAAAACGAATATCAAGCTCAAACTTTACAAGAATTAGAATCAAGAAAGAAATAGATTGAATGTAGGTTAAGTATTCTTTACGACGACAGATTAGACGAAAAAATTACAAAAGATTTTTATAATAAAAAACAAGAACAATATCAACAAGAAATTGAAGCAATTATAGAAAGCTAAACCAACACACAAACGTCAATATTGACTATATGAATTTAGGAATGAATATTTTTGAACTTTCTCAAAAAGGGCGTCAGCTATACGAAACAAAAGCATTATTGAGAGAAAACAAAGAACTTCTTCATTTCATATTTTTGAACCTTAATTTAGAAAAGAAAAACTTGTCCCAACCTTCCACAATGGTTTTCAAGTGGTAGCTCAACGGGCAAAAGACAAGAATTGGCAGACTCGAGAGAATTTGAACCTCTAACCTTCTGAACCTGTCCACTTTATATCTGTGACCGTTGGTGGACTTGAACCACCGACCTTTGCGATGTAAGCGCAACGCTCTACCAACTGAGCTAAACGGTCACTTTGGTAGGCGGATGTAAGTCAGGCCTAAACCGCTGAGCTACGAGTCTATTCTTTCAAAATAAATGTGGGTCGCCTAGGAGTCGAACCTAGCACCTCTTTCTTATCAGGAAAGCGTTCTACCGCTGAACCAGCGACCCTTTTACTTTTAATAAAAAAAATTATAACATATAAATTTAATAATGTTATATAATAACATCATAACAAAAAATGATTTATTTTTCTGAAATATATAACAAAAAAATTTTTACTTTAGATGGTATTTACATTGGTCGATTAATAGATCTTATTTTTTTATCATCAGATTATCCTATTATTACCAAAATAGTTTTCAAAGATAAAAAAAATAACAAAGTTATTATCTCAATAGAACATCTAATTAAAATTAATAATCAAATAAAAATAGAGAAAGACTACTTAATCTCTTTACTCGAAGAAAATGAGCTTTGTATAGTCAAGAATCTTCTTGATAAGCAAATCATCGATATCAAAGAAAATAAAATCATTCGTGTTAACGACGTGGCTATAAATCAACTCTCTCATAATAAATTAATTATTGCTGGTGTAGATATTGGTATTTTAGGAATTGCTAGAAGAGTCAGAATTTTTGGTGGAGACCTCCTTTATAAGCTCTTAAAAAAATTTTTTAATTTTAAATCAACATCAAATTTTCTCTCATGGGCAGAAATTCAGCCGTTAGAATTACGAAAAGGAATCGTAAAATTAAAAAATATTAAAGATAAATTAGAAAAGATTTTCCCAGAAGATTTAGCCGATTATTTAGAAAGAACAAACATTTTTAATGCTAAGAATATTTTAGGAATGCTTGATTGGGAAAAGGCTAGTGAAGTAATCGGTAATCTAAACCTTAATTATCAAATTTCTCTCTTTAAAAATTTCAGAAAACAAACTGCAGCAAAATTTTTATCGTTTATTGATCCCGATGAAGCTGTTGATATTCTTTTAAATTTACCAAATAAAAGGCGGGAAGAAATACTCCAGCTTATACCAGAAAAAAAGAAAATTAAAATTTCCTATCTCTTAAAATACTCTCATACACCTATAGGTAGTCTTATTACTAATGAATTTCTGGTCGTAGATTCTCACAATAGCGTTTATGAAGTAATTAAAAAAATAAAACAATATACAACTGATTATTCATTTTTACAAAATATTTATGTAATTAATAAAGAAAAAAAACTCATTGGTGTTTTTAATCTTCATGAACTCCTCCTTCAAGACTTAGAAACACCAGTTTACAAATTTATGATTCAAAACTTAATTGTTATTCATTTAAAAACCCCGGTAGAAATTGCCTTAAAAAAAATGTTAAAATACAAATTATTTTCTTTACCAGTAATTGATGAAAAAAAACAGATTATAGGTATTGTTAATTTAGATGATTTGAATTTAGAAGAAAAATTATGAAAAAACTTTATGTAGTTGCTGACTGGGCTGAGGATAGTTTAACTCAGGCTGAGGTCAAAATTGCTGTTGATGGTTATTTAAAGAATAACCAAAATTCAGATATTTTTTTTGTTTCTTCAACTCCTTCAACTATCCATACGAGTTTTTTAATCAGTCAATTAGTTGAAAACATTGAAAGATTCGGCTCACCCCAAGAAACTGTTATTTTTCAAAATACTGATCCTCGACTTCATTCTAATAAAAGTATTGAAAAAGCTGCTGGCGCTAAACCTGTAATTATAAAACTTGTTTCTGGAATATATTTGCTTGGTCCAAATTCAGGATATGACTACTCAATGATTAAAGATAAAATTGAGAGAGTTTATGAGTATAAAGGGCTAAATGAGAAAGGTCAGTTTCACTCAAGAGATCTTTATTCAAGAATTTCAGCTCATTTAATGGACTATCTTGAAGATGAATTAGAACTTGAAGAAATTAGCAAAAATATTATCCCTAATTTACAAGGTTATTATATTGCTCATATTGATAACTTTGGCAATATCAAAACTACCTTGACTCAAGAAGATTTTAAAGGTAAATATGAATACAATGATATTTTAAATATTACTATTGGCAAAGTTACTAAAAAAGTTAAGTTTGTTCCTAATCTTTTTGGCGGAGTTCCTGGAGAGTTAGTTATCTATCCCGGCTCATCTGGAAAAAAAGACAATCGATTTTTAGAAATCACTATCTGGCGCCATTTCACTGAAAAAAATCCTACCACTGGTCTTCATGAATTCAACTATCCAAAACCCGGAATGATAATTGAAATTAAAAAATAAAAACGTAGAGAACAGAACATCAAACTACTAACATTAAAACAAACTCCAAA
>CAKZPH010000261.1 GCA_937138605.1 uncultured Ignavibacteriales bacterium | reverse complement strand
ATTAAAAATCTAGTTAGTGCTCCATGGGCAAAGTCGGGTAATGTAATTCAATGGTCACTTTATCTTGGTAATGAAAGTACAAACAATTGGGCTGGATGGTTTGATGCGAGAGGTATTACAAATCGTGCTGCAGGAGTTTTTCTAGAAGGTGCATTTAATGTAGAAACTCAATTCAACAGAGTTCCATCTCGACTTTACATTGCTATTGGGCATTACCAAACACAAGATGGTGGGCACTTGATGGGTCAGTGTCCACAAGGAAATAATAATGGCAATATTGAAGGGACAGAATTTTTCATTTATAACATCAATCTCACTTCAATTAAAGAGATTAATTCAATTTTAGATGAATTCAAACTCTATGGAAACTATCCAAATCCTTTTAATGAAAAAACAAAAATTGTATTTAATTTACCGATAAATGGCTTTGCAGAATTGAGGGTATTCAACATTTTAGGCGAAGAGGTTAAAACAATTATATCAAAAGAATTAAAAAAAGGTATACATCAAGTAGAATTCGATAGTGGAAATTTACCAAGTGGAATTTATTTACTTAAACTTGAATTTAATGGAACGGTGAAGACAAGAAAAATGATTTTGATCAAGTGACAGCAAGGAAAAAAGATTTTATTAAATTATTTATATGGATTACCCTTAGCTATTTAATAAATTGGAAAACACACTGTAAAAGTCGTACCAACTCCTTGTTTACTTGAACATGTAATTTTACCTTTCAACATTTCAACGAATTTTTTTGTTAGAGCAAGCCCCAAACCAGTTCCTTCGAATGGGCGGTTATAACCAACCTTTTCCTGGCTGAATGGTTGAAATAGGAATTTTTGATATTCTTCACTCATACCAATACCATAATCAGTTACGGTAAATTTTATATATGGATCTGAAAGTTCAGTTTTAATTTCTATTTTAGAATTTTCATGACTGAATTTAATTGCATTATTAATTAGGTTTATCAAGATACCATCTAAACAATATTCATCAGCCTTAATTTCTGGTAAATTATCATTTAATTGCAGTTCGAATTCGATTGATTTTTCATTTGCTAGTACTTTTAATTGATTTATCGCATCTTTTATTTTATCGTTAAGATTGAATTTTCTTAAATGTAATTCGAACTCGCCTGCTTCAATTCTTGATATATCAAGTATTTGAAGAATTGTATTAAGTAACCTTCTTCCCGAGTTTTGAATAGCATTAAAAAATTCACTGACTTCTGACTCTCCATGGTCAAAAATCTCTCTTAAAACACTTGTGAATCCTAAA
>CAKZPH010000260.1 GCA_937138605.1 uncultured Ignavibacteriales bacterium | reverse complement strand
TTCAATGATTAAAATCAGATAAAACTTAAAGTATGAAATAAATAAATCAAAAATTATTTGGTAAACTAGTCTAACCGTTTATTCTTATTCAAATTATCCTATCGAACTTACTCTTTAACACTTCCAAGCGTAAGACCGGAGACAAGCCATCTACTTAAAATAATAAATAACACAACCACTGGAATACTAACAATCAAAGAAGCTGCAGCATATAATCCCCATTCTGTTGTAAGATTTGATTGAAAGGATTTTAGACCAATAGGCAAAGTATAAAGTTTGGTATCCTGTAAAATTTGTGCAGCCACAATATATTCAGACCAAGCTGACATAAATGAAAAAAGAGCAGTTATGACCAGAGCTGGTGATGCTAAAGGTAGAATGATTTTATAAAATGCTTGCCATCTTGTACATCCGTCAATTCTTGCTGCTTCTTCAAGGCTAAATGGAATTGTATCATAATAACCTTTCATTTGCCAGACACAAAATGGTAATGCAGTAGAAGAATAAACAATGACAATACCAAGGTAACTATTTAGCAAACCTAATTTCATTAGCATAATATACATAGGGAGCAGGAGCATTGTAGCAGGAAACATTTGAGTAGTCATAATTCCAAGCATTGCAGATTTTCGACCTATAAACTTATATCGAGAGAGTGCATATCCAGCTGTGGAAGCCAGAGATACTCCTGTGATTGTTACCACAAATGAGATAAAAGATGAATTTAAGACCCAGCGTAAAAAATCTGTTTCCGTAAATAATTTAATATAAGAGTCAAATGTAGCATCAGGTGGAATAATTTCTAACGATGTGGAAAGTAATTTATCACCCGGTCTTAAAGATATACTGAAAACATTTAATATTGGATAAATTGTACTTAAAGTGAAAATGGCTAAAAATATAAAAATCAATAAGTTAATGACTTTATTTTCTTTCATTGCATTAATATACCGCTTCTGTTGCTCTAGTTCTTTTTAGAAAAGTCAAACTCATAACTAAAAGAATTACAAAAATCACCATACTGAATGCGGCAGCATAGCCATATCGATACAAATTAAACGCTGCTTTATAAACATACGATACCAAAATATGAGTTTGATCTGAAGGTTCACCAGCATTGCTAACTAACCAAATGACATTCAAATTATTAAAAGTCCATATTATACCTAGTGTAATAGCAGGAATCATTACAGGTTTAATCAATGGAATTGTAATCTTTCGCAACTTATGCAACCAGTTTGCGCCTTCTATATCAGCTGCCTCATAAAGTTCATGCGGAATACTTTGCAATGCTCCCAAAGCGATTACCATCATAAATGGAAATCCGAGCCATACGTTTGTAATAATTACGGCAATAAAAGCTTCTAAAGGACTCTTTAACCATTCTACAGGTGATAGTGCTAAATATTTTGCTATCAATAAGTTGATAGCACCATATTCATAATTAAACATACCTCGCCAGGTTAAGGCAACAATATATTGTGGAATTGCCCAAGGAAGAATTAAAAGAGTTCGAAATATAGTTTTTCCCGGTATGTTCCGATTTAATAGTAAAGCTAGAAAAACTCCAATAATAACATGAAAGAAAACGTTTACGAACGTCCAAATTAAAGTTTTCAGAAATACGTTATAAAATATTGGTTCTGAAAAAACTTTAATGTACTGAGTAAATCCAATTATACTCCAATCGTTTATTCTTCTTAAACTCATATTCGAGAATGAAAGAAGGATGTTATAAAAGAAAGGATAGAGTATAACCATAATCATTATTATGAAAGCTGGAAGTGCAAGTAGATATGGAAAGTGATTTTTCTTTAAATCACTAAAAAAAAGGTAAAGAAATTTTCTTGATAGAATTAACAACAAAATTACCAGTCCAATAGATATAAAATTAAAAATCATTCCAGCATGAGGCGATTCAACCTCTTCATTCATCTCTCTAATTTTTTTCGTAGTTTCAATTTGCATTAATTTAGCCGCATCATGAGGACTCATCGCAC
>CAKZPH010000259.1 GCA_937138605.1 uncultured Ignavibacteriales bacterium | reverse complement strand
TCTTTCCTAAAGTATAAACATGTTTGTGTTCTAATAAAATAAGTGTATCGTTTATTTTGTTTTCAAAACGAAGTTTGTGCAAAATGAGTTGAACATCCCAAATTTTTTTATATGGTTCGATTGAGAGATTTAAATAGTTTAATTTTCTTTTACTCATGATTTTTTAAATTTTATAAATGAATTGCCTCACCGTAGGCATCAGCTGCCGCTTCCATTATCGCTTCTGAAAGTGTGGGATGTGCATGAATAGTCTTAAAAATTGATTCACCAACGGCTTCAAGCGACTTAGCAAGACCCAGTTCAGCAATAAGTTCAGTTGCTTCAGGGCCAATTATGTGTGCTCCAAGTAATTCCCCATATTTTTTATCGAAAATTAATTTAACAAAGCCTGTATTATCACCAGTGGCGAGTGATTTTCCGTGGCTTCTAAAAGGATACTTACCAACACGAATTTCATAACCTAATTCTTTAGCTTTTTTTTCCGTTAAACCAATACTTGCAACCTGAGGCTGGCAATAAGTACAACCGGGAATATTTGAATAATCGACACCTGTATTTCTCAATCCTGCAATACCTTCAACACAAGCAATCCCTTCAGCCGAAGCTACATGTGCAAGCCAAGGTGGTCCAATAACATCTCCTATAGCAAATATTCCAGGCACATTTGTTTGATAAGTATTTTTATCAACAACAATAAAGGATTTATCGATTTTTACTCCAATTTCCTCTAATCCTAAATTTTCAACATTACCCTGAACTCCAATTGCCACTAATGCAATATCACCAATTAATTTTTGTTTGTCACCTTTCTCATTCTCAATTTCTATTTCAACATTATTTTCATTTCTTAGAATTGAAAGTACTTTGGTCCTAGTTAAAATATTAATGCCATTCTTTATAAATTCTTTTTCCAGGGTTTTTGAAATTTCTTCGTCTTCAACAGGCAAAATTTGAGGCATCATTTCAATGAGAGTGACCTTTGTACCTAATTCATTATAAAAGTAAGCGAACTCAACTCCTATTGCACCAGCACCAATTATCATCATATTTTCCGGTTGTTTTTCCAGGGTCATCGCTTCTGAACTTGAAATAACCAGTTTTTCATCTCTTTCCATTCCAGGAATTTCTTTTGGACGTGCACCAGTAGCAATTATTATATTTTTTGTTTTTACTGATTTTTTATTTCCAGCTTGATCAATTATTTCAATAGTATTTCTATCAATTATTTTAGCGATACCATCATATTTATCTATCTTATTTTTTCTCATCAAAAACTCAACACCCTTGACGATTCGAGAGGAAACATCTCGACTTCTTTTTATAATTTTCTTAAAATCGATGGAATATGAATTAATGTTAATCCCAAATTCAGAAGCTTTTTTTATTGTTTGAAGTACTTCAGCGTTTTTAAGGAGGGCTTTAGTAGGAATACAACCCCAGTTCAAACAAATTCCACCTAATTTATCTTTTTCTATGATCGCCGTTTTAAATTTTAATTGAGAAGCTCGGATTGCGGCAACATATCCTCCCGGACCTCCACCAATTATTGTAATATCGTAGATTTGTTCAGTCATATAAATCCAATTTTTTTTTCAATATAAAAGTAGTTTAAGGTTTATTCAATGAATGAATTTTGTTACGAATTCGTTAATTAATAAAATTTTTAATAAATGATTTAGAACTTTCAATGATTAAAATCAGATAAAACTTAAAGTATGAAATAAATAAATCAAAAATTATTTGGTAAACTAGTCTAACCG
>CAKZPH010000258.1 GCA_937138605.1 uncultured Ignavibacteriales bacterium | reverse complement strand
AATTCAGAAAATAAAATAGTTCAGTTGCTTGGTTGAGATTTAATGTAAAATCAATTTAGTAGTAAAACATTGAATTTAGTTTTTCAGCAGAAATTTTAGGAATGATTTTAAAGTTTGAAGGTTTCAGTGAAAATAAATATTAAGATATTTCGACTGTATTACTTAACTCATTTTCATCATCAATTTTTCTGGGGAAATATTCTGCTAGAACTTTTCCACATTCATGGAGAATAAATATTATTCCTTCAAAGAAATTTTTGTTTTGAAAATAATTTTCTAAGCTTCTTGCAAGATTATTCCAGAATTCTTGATTAAGTTTAGATGTAATGCCTTCATCTGGAAGGATGTAAAACTCATGGTCTTTTAGTAAAATGAAAAATAAGATTCCGCATCGGTCACGCGTATTATTCATTCCAAGTTTGAAAAATTCTTTGATGGCAAGTTCTCGAATGTTTCTTTTACGTTCAAAGAAATTTCTTTTGTATTTTATAGAAACTCGTACTTCGCCTGATGTTTTTGATTCAATCTCTTGAATTACATTGACAATTTTTTCGAGCTCAACAGATGACAAAATCGAGTATATAAAATCTTTATTTGCCATAATCAATACTCATTATCAATTTGTTAATAAGTTGATATATTCACTTAATTTTGTTTCAATATATTGATTATTAAAACTTTATGCAGCCCTCAGGATCATAAAACTTGAAAATGATTTTGAATAATTATAACTCAAGTAAAAATATATTCAAGTTTTCTGTCTTCAGTGTCACTTTATGGTAAAGAGTTAATTATCTGTAATACTTTAATTTGAGAGCATTTTGAAGTTGAAAGGTAAAGGTCAACTAAAAGATGTTTACTTTTTAGTTCAAAATTTGTGAATTAGTTTTGCTGTGAAAAATTTTATTTAATAAAAATGCGAATTCTAATTTCATGTTTATCTCGATCCTGGGGCGGAATGGAAATGTTTGCGGTTCAGAGTGCCCAATCGTTACTTTCAAGTAATGAAAACATCAAAGTATTTTTTCTCTGCTTAAAGAATTCTAGAATTGAAAAGGCTCTTACCTTTCTAGAAGATAAAAACATTTTGAAACTTCCAGATAATCTTGAATTTAATCCTGTGAATATATTTGCTCTTTCTAACTTTATAAAAAAGAATTCAATCGAATTAATTCATACGCAATATTCAAAAGATTTGTGGACGATTGTGCCCTCACTTAAACTACTCAATAGTCATATTCCTCTTGTTTTTACAAAACAGCTTGGTTCTTTTGTAATTAAGAAAGATTTTCTTCATCGTTGGATTTATAATAGAGTTGACAAGGCAATAGCAATTTCAGAAATCATCAAGAGAAACTTAATAGAAACAACAACATTAAATCATGAAAAAATTATAGTAATTCACAATGCTATAGATCTAACCAGGTTTTCTCGAGAGTATTATGATAAACAAAATCTAAGAAAAAGGCTTAATCTAAATCAGAATGACTTTATTTTTACAAACGTTGCAAGACTATCACCCGGAAAAGGTCAGGATTTAATCTTAAAAGCTATCAATTTGATAAAAAATGAAATTTATAATGTGAAGTTTTTATTCGTTGGTGTTGCGCAAGAAGACGAAAAAAGTTACGAAATGTCTCTTAAAGAATATGTGAAAAAAAACTCACTTCAACCTTTTGTTGAGTTTTTAGGGTTTAGAAATGACATTCCTGAAATTCTTGCAGCAAGTGATGCTTTTATTTTTCCATCTCAAGCAGAAGCTTTTGGAATTGCTTTGATTGAAGCTATGGCGATGGGATTGCCAAACATAGTTTGTAAAAGCGATGGTATACTTGATATTATCATTGAAGAGGAGACTTCACTAATATTTGAACGAAATGACGTGGACACATTAGCAAAACAGATAATTCGAATAATTCAAGGTAATGAGCTACGGAAAAAGCTAAGTGAGAATTCAATTCTAAGGTCAAAAGTGTTCAGTTTTCAAACTTACAATTTCAAGATTCTAAAGGTATATACTCAACTGATTGAAGATAAAACAAATCTTAATTGATTCGTGCTGGTTTAACCTAATCACTCTTAAAATTCTAACCTAAAAGAAACCTAAAAATTTCTTATCTTAATGTTATTAAATGCTCTTGAATCGATTAGATTAGTTCTAACTCAAAAAAGAGGTTAAAATGAATAACAAGTTAATTAACAGAATTATTGGCATAACTGTTTTTTTCATTTCCTTAGTGGTATATTTCTTGACAGTACAACCAAGCGTCTCTTTTTGGGATTGCGGAGAATTCATAGCTGCGTCATATTATTTGCAGGTACCGCATCCTCCAGGTGCTCCACTTTTTCTCCTGATCGGAAGATTATTCATGATGATTCCATTTGCTGAAAATTTAGGATTTAGAATGAATGCCGTTTCTGTTTTATCTACGGCATTCACAGTCATGTTCTTATATTTCATAATCGTGAAATTGATTTCCTTTTATCGGAAAAAACAACCAGAAACAATTTTAGAAGCAATTTCAGTTTATGGTGCAGGCATTCTTGGTGCATTGACATATACATTTTCTGATACAAATTGGTTTAATGCAGTAGAAGCGGAGGTTTATGCAATTTCAATGTTTTTCGTATCGTTGATTATTTGGCTTTTACTTGTTTGGTATGAAAAGGCTGATAATCCTAATAATGAGAAGTTATTGCTATTAATTATGTATGTCATTGGTCTGGCCAGTGGTGTTCATCTTTTGAGTGTGCTTGCAATCTTTATAATCGTAATGGTAGTGTACTTCAGAAAATATGAAGTAATAAACTTACGCACTTTTACATATATGGGGATTTTTGCCGTTTTATTCTTCTGGGCTGTTTATCCTGGGGTTATAAAGTTTTTCCCTTCACTGCTTGCAAAATTTGGTGGAACGAACTTAGCCCTTAAAATATCCCTCGTTGTAATCTTTATTGGATTACTTATTTATGGAATGTATTGGACAAAGAAAAACAACAAAGCGCTTGCTTTTTTAGTGGTAGCATCACTCTTTTTAATTTTCATTGGTTATACTTCTTACACAATGGTTATTATACGCTCAAATGCCCGTCCACCAATGAATGAAAATGAACCTGATACAATGAATGAATTCGTTTATTACATAAACCGTGAACAATATGGAGACTTCCCACTACTGAAAAGACGGTATAGTCAAGAACCACATCAGCAAGGTATCTATACTAATTATTCGAGTGATTTAGACTTTATGTGGCGTTATCAGATTAATCACATGTACATTAGGTATTTACTCTGGAATTTCGTTGGAAGAGAAGGTGATATTCAAGATGCCAAGGCCATATTATTTGGAAAACCAGATGATAATTTTGTAGGCGACTCCAATAGATTTCCAAATCGATATTTTGCTATTCCTTTTATTCTTGGTTTGCTTGGACTATACTATCACTTTAAGCGAGATTGGAAACTTGGTGTTAGCTTTCTGGTAGCGTTTTTACTGATGGGAGTACTAACTGCCCTGTATCAAAATCAACAAGAGCCTCAACCACGTGAACGAGATTACTTCTATGTTGGTTCGTTTTTCATCTTCGCAATTTGGATTGGACTTGCCTTCGAGGGCGTTGTCGAGTGGTTGAAAACAAAGTTTAAAGAAGAAAAAATTGTACTTGGTGCAGTAGGAGCATTTTTATTAGTACTTCTCGTAGTGCCTGTTAATATGGCAATTCAAAATTGGGATGATCATGATCGGTCGGATAATTATGTACCATGGGACTTTGCTTATAACATCTTACAATCATGTGAACCTAATGCAATCCTTTTTACTAATGGAGATAATGATACATTCCCTCTTTGGTACCTTCAAGATGTTGAAGGAGTTCGTCGTGATATAAGAATTGTTAACTTAAGTCTTGCTAACACAAATTGGTACATAAAACAGGCAAAAAATGAAATGCCATATGGTGCTTTGAAAGTACCAATCTCTTATTCTGATGATCAAATTGACAGGCTTCAACCGATGGAATTCAATGGAACAACAGTTGAATTGATGGTAAGTGATGAAGTTATTCAGAGATTTGGAATAACTGATTCTGCCGTTGTTCTTAACAAAAAGATTACTTTTAGAATGAATCCACCTATGCAATATGAGACACAAGCAGGTCCTCGTGGTATAATAAGAGTTCAAGATCTAGTTGTACTGGATATAATTAGAACAAACGCAAAACAAGGTTGGACGAGACCCATTCATTTCTCAATAACCTGTTCTGACGATTCAAAAATTAGCATGGATGATTATATGGTTATGCAAGGAATGACTTTCCTTGTTACGCCCATTAAAAATAAAAATCAGAACCTGAATATTGATGAAGAAAAAATGAGAGTCTATCTTTTTAATGAACCAGAAGGCTACTCAAAAAATTATCAATTAGGATTCAAGTCCAGGGGATTAAATACCGGCAAACTTTATCTTGATGAGAATCAAAGACGAATGATGATGAATTATCGTAATTCATTTTTAAGACTTGCTATATATCATTTAAATAGGGATGAGAAAGAAAAAATGGTTGAAGTTCTGGATAGAATGGAAGAAAAACTTCCGAGAAAATATCTCCCATTTGATTATAGATTACTTTCAGATATAGCATCATTATATAAAAGTGGTAATAGGCTGGATAGATTCATGGAACTTTCATATGATATTGAGTCAAAAGCGAAAGAAAATATTGAAAAAAATTTAGCGGATCTTTCAAGTTATTACAATCCTTATAGAATTTTGCTTTCTGTTTATGAAGGGCGCGGGGATTATTATAAATCAAAAAATGATAGTCTAAATGCAAATGAAAATTATCAACTAGCTATTGAAGTTTTAAATTCGATCAGAAATTTAGTTGGTGATCAATCAATGATTAACGAAGAGATAGAAAGATTCAAACAAAAGATGACGATAACAACAAAAGAATAAATTGTAAAGTGAAAATTCTTGTGATTGCACTCTCTGGAATTGGTGATGCTTTGATGTTTTCGCCATCTATATCTTTGATTAAAAAATTTTTTCCTAACGCCAATATTGATTTATTGTGCATGTTTAAAGGAGTAAAAGATATTTATGAAACAAATCCCCATTTAAGTAAGATTATCTATTTTAACTTTATGAAAGAGGGATATTTGAAATCCCTCTTTTTTTTGTTAAAACTTCGAAAAAAATATGATGTAACTTTTAACGTTTATCCTTCTAATAGAAAAGAGTATAATTTTATTTCATATCTGATTGGGGCAAAGAAAAGATATGCTGTTGAATACTTAAGAATGGACTTTCAGAACCTTGGTTTTCTAAATAATTACAGAATTATTGAAAATGATAATTTTCATAATGTTAAAGAAAACTTACTATTAACGAAATTGTTTTTAGAAAACGAAGGTATTAGTTTCAATATTGATGAATATGTTTCAAACGCAAATCTCGAGCTATTTTTAACGGAGTCAGATTTAAAATTCAGAGATAATTGGTACAAGGATAAAGAAATACTTGATAATGAGTTTGTAGTAGGATTCCATGCGGGATGTTCCACTTTGAAAAATCATATTAAACGCAGATGGGAACCTGAAAAGTTTGCCTCACTTGGCACTAAACTTATTGAAAAATTTTCTGCTAAAGTGATTCTCTTTGGAGGACCTGATGAATTTGATCTAAATGAAACTATTAATTCATTAATGGATAATAAAGCGTTCGTTGCAATGACTAATTCAATACGAGAAACTTCTGCATTAATGAGCCGATGCAATTTATTTGTTACTAACGACTCAGCATTGATGCATTTAGCATCTGCATTAAAACTAAATGTAATTGCTATTTTTGGTCCAACAAATACAAATTATGTTCATCCCTGGAGAACAAAACACACCATTGCAACCCTTAACTTAGATTGCCAGCCTTGTTTTTATTACTCACCCAAACCTCTTACATGTCATCGATATGATGTAAAATTTAAATGCATCAAAGAGTTGTCAGTGGATATGGTATATAATCAGATTGAAAAACTTCTATCTTCATCTTAAAACACTAATAATTTGAAATACCTCATCAATTAAACAAAATTGATTACAAGTCTTTAAAGAATGTTTTAAAACTAAAGAATTACTAATTCTATAAAAAATTGTTTTAGTAAAATTACTCTATTGTGAAGCTAAAGACGACTTGTTAAAAATGATTTTAATGATGTTGTTGGTTGAACTTAACTAAAGAATAAATGTGTTCGAAAGTTTAATTAATAAATTAAATTGGATAAGTGAATGTTTGGGGAATTAGTGGTTAAAGTTGGTTATGCGTAAAGTTCTTTAAGGACATTTGCAACAATTCTAATTTCATCTTCGATTGTTCCACCACAGTGTGAGCATTTTTCAACGTAAAAAATTCCTGGTGTTTCGCCATTAATTGCAGGAAGAAAATCCAATACTGTCTTACAGCCTAAGCATTGGATAACATGTTCTATTTCTTTTCGCACTTTGCATCTATCACAAAGCAACCAATCTATCGAATTACTCTCTGAGGAAGTAACAGATAATGTCCCAATATCTATCGGATGAAACATTCTGCAATTTTCATTAATGCACTGACAGAAGTGATCTTTACTATTCAATCTATTCAAATCCTCCTAAACTCTTTGAACACAAATACAAAAATAAACTAGTTATTGATAAAACAAATACTAAAATTTTTCCATGTTAACTTAATTACCTTCATTGAATTTTCATATGAGGGAGTTCAAAGAGTTTAGAAGTACAGAAGAATACCCTCCATAACCTCTCATTACGAACAAATATATGCTCAT
>CAKZPH010000257.1 GCA_937138605.1 uncultured Ignavibacteriales bacterium | reverse complement strand
AAAAAAATTGCTGTTATCGGACTTGGCGATTTTGGAGAAAACTTAGTTAAGAGTCTTATGGCTAAAGGTGCCGAAGTCTTAGCCATTGATGATGACGTGGAACGAATTGAAGAAATAAAAGACCATGTATCCGCCGCTGTTAAATTAGATAGTACTGATTTAAAGGCTCTTAAAGCACAAGATTTACAAAACATGGACGCTGTAATTGTATCAATTGGACAACAATTTGAAAATTCAATTCTGACAATAATGAATTTACTCACATTAAAACCAAAGAAAATAATAGCACGAGCAACTTCTTCCATTCACAGAGAAATATTAAAAAAGTTAGGGATTGAAGAAGATTATATTATTTCACCAGAAGAACGAATGGCAGAAATAATTGCAACTACTCTTATGCACGAAGGAGTTTTAAGATGGGAAGATGTCGGAAACGAAAAAGATTATAAAATTGCATACTTAAAAGCACCCAATGAATTCGTTGGAAAGACTTTGATGGAAATTGATATGCGAACTAGATTCAACGTCAACTTAATAACCATACTTAAAAAAGTTAAACATAAATCACAACGAACTGAGGAGTACTCAAGAAGAAGTATAGGGGTGCCTACTCCAGGAACAGTAATTGAAGAAGATGATGAACTCGTAGTTTTTGGGCGTGAAAAAGACATTGCAAAATTGACAGAGTAATAATTAATAATTTTTCTAAGTAGGAACCCCTGAAATAAAAAAGCCCCAAATTAAATCAGGGCTTTATAAAAATATTTCAATAAACAGTTAAAAATTAAATTTGAGTTCTCCTGGCAACTTTAATTAAATTATGCTTTTGAGCGACTAACATTTCTAAAGCAGAAACATCATCTTTCAATATTTTCTGTTTAATTTCTTCTTTCAATCTTGTTAGTTCCAACTCTTCTTTCTTCCAATCAATTTCACTTGATTCAAAAACCTCATCACTTATAACTTTAATGTCATTCTTAAATACATACACAAAACCACCATTAACACTATAATATATCGTATTATCTTTTTCATCCACTATTTTTATCTCACCAATTACCAGGTTACTCACTATTGGTGCATGATTTCTAAGTATCTGAAATCTTCCCTTCTCACCCGGAACTGTAACTGATTTTACATTTCCAGAAAAAACAATTCTTTTAGGTGTTATAATTCTTAAATGGAGCGACATTGATCACTCACTCTGAATTTTCTTTGCTTGTTCTATTGCCTCTTCTATCGTTCCTACCATATAGAAAGCTGCCTCAGGTAGATTATCATATTCACCTTCTATAATTCCTTTGAATCCTTTGATTGTATCTTCTAATTTTACATATCGCCCTTGCCTACCTGTAAATTGCTCAGCCACGTGGAAAGGCTGAGATAAGAATTTCTGTATCTTACGAGCACGTTGAACTATAATTTTATCTTCATCAGATAATTCATCAATTCCAAGAATATTTATAATATCTTGCAAATCTTTGTAAGCTTGCAAAATTTCCTTTACTTTCTTTGCCACATAATAATGTTCTTCTCCCACAACCGAAGGTTCAAGAATCCTTGATGTTGACTCGAGAGGATCAACGGCTGGATAAATCCCTAACTCAGCAATTTGTCTGCTGAGCACTGTTGTTGCATCCAGGTGAGCAAATGCAGCAGCAGGAGCCGGGTCAGTTAAATCATCCGCAGGTACATATATAGCTTGAACAGATGTAATTGACCCACGTTTCGTAGATACTATTCTTTCTTGTAATTCACCCATTTCTGTGCCCAGAGTTGGTTGATAACCGACTGCTGAAGGCATTCTTCCTAACAAAGCACTAACTTCACTACCGGCTTGAATGAATCGGAAAATGTTATCAATGAATAATAAAACATCCTTTCCTTCTTCATCTCGAAAATACTCAGCAATCGTCAAACCTGTAAGTCCAACACGTTGACGAGCTCCAGGAGGTTCATTCATCTGCCCAAAAACAAGAGCTGTTTTGCTTAAAACACCTGATTCTTTCATTTCCAACCACAAATCATTTCCCTCCCTCGTCCTTTCGCCAACCCCGGCAAACACTGAATAACCACCATGATATTTTGCAATATTGTGAATAAGTTCCATTATAATAACAGTCTTTCCTACACCAGCTCCACCAAATAAACCTGTTTTTCCACCTTTTGAATACGGTTCAAGAAGATCAATAACTTTAATACCAGTCTCAAACATCTCTCGCTTTGTACTCAACTCTTTAAAATCTACTGGCTCACGATGAATTGGATATTTTTTATCATTACCAATTGCTCCAAGACCATCAATACTTTCACCAACAACATTCATTAATCGACCAAGAACCTGTGGACCAACTGGAACTTCGATAGGTCTACCCGTGTCATATGCTATCATTCCTCGAACCAAACCATCCGTAGAATCCATTGCAACTGTTCTTACTCTTTCTTCACCTAAATGTTGTTGAACTTCACAAATCAAATCTTCTTCTTTCCCTTCAACTGTGGTTCGAGGTATTCTAATTGCATTATATATTGCTGGAAGAGTCCCACCTGAAAAATCAATATCTACAACTGGACCAATTATTTGAATTATTTTACCTTGATTCATGTATATTCCTCAATTCATTTTTTAGTATTGAAATTTAATTACAAAGCTAAAAATTGAATTGTTGTTTAACAAACTAAAAAGGTTTGACCTTGTTTATTTTAGCAAGACCATTTTTCTCGTTAACACATTTTGCCCGGTATAAAGCACATAATAAAAAGTACCAGCTGCTAAACCATTAGCGGCAAAATCTATAACCGTTTTTCCGGGTTCAGCAACCTGATCATACAAAACTCTTACTTTTTCTCCCAGTGCATTGTACAATATTATTTTGACTGGTACCCTTTCCTTAACTGTAAAGGTTATGGTGGTAATTGGATTAAATGGATTAGGATAATTCTGGTATAGTTCTACTTTATTAGGAATAAATTTATCTTCCACCTCACTTAAAATTGGAATGACGAATGTTCCAGTTCCACCTAAATCGTTATATCGCTTCTTAAATTCTTGCATAAACTGATTTGCGATGTAAATGTCTTTTATAATCAATGTGTTTTCGTCGTTATCATTTTCAGCCGCATTAGACCAGTTATGTGAACCAGTAATTACATAAGGCTCGAGATTTACCCAAGAAGCATCAACAAGACCATACTTATGATGTAATGTTCCAGTTAGATTATAGTCAAAAACTTCTCCATAATTTTTTAAATACAAATATTGCGAACCACTATCATTTACATTATCTATTATGCCTCTCACTCGCACACCTGAAGTTGCTCTTGAAACAATAGTATTTGCAATATCACTTCTAGTAAATGTCAATAAAGCAAAAAAGATAGTCGAGTCGGAAGACTGTAAAACACTTTTAATTTTAGATGTAGTTTGATCGGTTGGACTAAAGTAAAGCTGAATTTCTCTACCACCCACGGTAAAATAATGAGGAGTGTTGTCTGTCTTATTTGGACCAAATTTAGCGTTTGCTGGATTTGGAGTATCTGTATTACTGCCCCACATTTCTTCAAATTCTTTTGTATATGCTTGAGCAAGAGCATAATCATTAATTTCTATTACATTATTGATCCATGCGCTTTCATCAGCAGAAACATTCCAGGAACCAGTCCATACCCAATCGTTATCAGGATTTGTATCTCGCGCATCAAAAATGAAATATTTGTTGTGCATTATTCCAGTACCGGAGGGCCGTTTACTTATTAGAAATCCCGCATTAATTAAAGCTTGCATAGAATTTTGTGTTACACGCTTGTCGTAAACTATTCTCACTTTCACTCCCCTATTTCTCGCTGCAATTAGAGCATTTACTACAGGAGTTTGATTGTAAAAACTATATACACACATATCTATTGAATAAGATGCAGAATGAATTCTCTCAATTAACTTTTCCACCAAAGAAACATTACCATTAGCTTGATTTCCAGGAATAGCTACCGAATGATCAACTGATGAGTTAAAATAAACGTTTATACGACCTGTGGTAGGATTGGATGATGCGGTGATGACTGAGCTTAGAGGTCCTTCACTTGTGCCATATTGATTAGTAGAAAATACTTTAAAATAATATCTGGTAGTGTGCATTAATCCAGATACAGTAATAAGATGATATTTCGTGAAGTTATTATCAATAAAAGTCCCCAATTCAAGAGATGGAGTTAAACCATATCTTATTTCTGTATTACCTTCGTGCATAGTTTCGAAATAGACTCGGAACGAGGTTGAAGTTACCTGAGAAACAACAACCGGATGAAGAATAAATGGTTTTAAATCGGTAATGATATCG
This sequence comes from uncultured Ignavibacteriales bacterium, assembly GCA_937138605.1. Classification (GTDB taxonomy): domain Bacteria; phylum Bacteroidota; class Ignavibacteria; order Ch128b; family Ch128b; genus CAKZPH01. The sequence continues at coordinate 22,529 of CAKZPH010000257.1, read as the reverse complement.
TAAACATTTCGAGGAAGAAGTTGATATGAGTTGGAATCATAAGGAGGTGAAGATTTAAATGCTCCCAATGCACCAATTACATCAAATTTCCCCGAAGGGATTACTTGGCCAACTAAATTTGTTCCATTAACAATTCTTAAAGTCATTGAACCTGTTGAATCAAAAATTACATAGTTAGTATTTCCAGACCAGGTCCCACTAGAAGCACATGTTACATTATTAATTCTTACTAACATCCCTTCGTAGGCTTCGTAACCATTCCAGTCTTGACTTTTTATGTCGCTTATTGTTAATAACAGTGGTTGAACGAATTTACCTGTATCAAGTATTTGATAAGAATACACTGGTTCAAATTGAGTTAGACCTCTAAAGTGAGTTAATTTACCAGTTACTGTAACCGAATCACCAATTTTAACCATCGAAGAAAAAAGTCCACTTCCTCTAGCGTACACAGCAATACCAGCAGTGTTATCCTGTATGTAGGATGGACTATTAAATTCATTTCCAACAGTTACAATTCCTTTAACCGTATAGATATTTCCTGAGTCGATTGGAACACCTTGCAAATTATTAAACCGTAACTGCGAAATAGGTGTTATAGTTACTTGAGCCAATGCTACATTAAAATAAAAGAGCAAGAATATTACTAATACACTTCTCAAAATTAACCCCGTTTTATTTTATAAAACTTATTTAATATCAGTAGAAAGCATAAATCTTAGTATTCGATTATTTCCACTATCGCATATGTATAGTGTTTTATCAAAAAATGCCACGCCTTTAGGATTTTTGAAAACATCTCCATCCCCAAAGGAATGTAATTCCATTCCATTCTGATTAAATTTGAAGAGACGATTTTTTTCACTATCTACTATAAAAATATTATTACTATTATCTACTGTCACATCTTCCGGTTTACCATATTTACCAATCTTTAATATATCAAATTCCTGTTGAGTTGGATCGAATTTGCTAACGTATCCAGAATAATCATTAGTAACTATAAATTTTAACCATTGTACTTTGAAATTAGTCTCACCAATCTGGGTGATGACTATCTCATAATTTCTGCGATTGAATGCTGTTATTCCAGAAAGTTGATTGATAGACATCAATCCACTACCAGTTGCTTCAAAATTCGGTAGTGGTCCTATTAGTGAATCTTGATAAACGTCACCAGAACGCTTTACCTGGACAAATTGTAAAATTGCATTATCGGGATCAATAAAACTCGAGTTATCAGGACCGACTCGAGTAACTAAATATGAATTATCGAAAAATACTGCAACTCCAGTATATCTTCTTTGTTCTTTTGAAAAATCTGCAGATGTTCTAGGAAGAAGTCTTGTAAGTTTTAGTTGAGTAAAATTATGTCTGACTGAAAATAGATCAGCTTTATACAAAGCACCAAAAGTTTTCGGAATATTATTTATGACCGTATCAAACTCAGCACAAATATATAAGTTGAGTCTGTAATCCTGAGCAAGAGCCACAGGTTTTTTAACTGTAATTATACCAATTACTTGCCCTGCCAAATTCAAAACAACTACTCTGTTGTTATCAGTATCAGCTACATAAACAAATGGTTCTCTCCCAATCATAATATCAGACGGATTGTTAAAGCCCGTCCACGCTGGATTCAGCATCACATAAGCTGTATCAGTCGAAAATGTACCCCTTTTACCAGCTTCTTGAAACTCTGTTAAGTCCAGTTTCTCACCACAACCTGTAATAATCAAAGCAGTTATTCCAAGAATAAAAAGTTTTTTCATATTAAATTCCCAGAATTAATGAAAATCTGTGAGTATTACCCAAACGAGTAAATTTATTAAACGCATAGTCAAAAGAAATATTAGCAAAAGAGATAGGTGCTTTTAGTCCTGCACCAAAAGAAAAATTTTGTTCATCAACATTAAATTTGTAACCGCCCCGTATAAAAAATAGATCTTGCCACGCGTATTCGAGTCCAAACGCTAAATTTTCAGAATTATCATTAGGATGATTAACTTGTATTGAGCTTGTCAAACGATAATTTTCATTATAAAACGGTTCAACTGCGAATCCAATTCTAAACATTGTTGGCGGGGAGAAAGATTGAAATTCATTTATTCTTTTTCCATTAAGTAAAATCACCTCACCCCTTGGAGCCATATTTCTCCCAAAGTTAGTAACGGAGACTGAAAATCTTGAAGTTCCAAGACCTGTCCAATAATAAGTACCAAGATCAACAAGAAAACCATCCATAACCAATTTATCAAGAGTTTCACGAGCATATTTAATTGTAAAACCAAAACTAAATTGTTCAGTAAATTTATGAGCATAACTTAATCCAATAGCAATATCTCCAAAAGAAAAATATTCACCTGTTCCAAAAGGATGAAGTTCTGTAGTAACTTTCATATCATCCATGTGTAGAGAAGTAAAAGAAATTCCAACCGCATCAACATCACTAAAGTGGTGAACATAACCAAAAAATTCATGTTTTATATCGGCTATCCATTCTGTATGAGAAAAAATGAATTGATTATCTTGAAATTGAACTAGACCTGCGGGATTCCAAAAAAGGGCAGAAGCATCATTCGCAATAGCAATAAAAGACTCTCCCAACCCAATAGCTCTTCCACCCACACCTAGCTTCAAAAATTGCATTGAAGAAATTCCAGCTCTTTGTCCTCCCAAAACTGGTAACAGCTGAGCAAATCCGTTACTCGTTAAAAAAATCAAACTTAAAATGATAAGTAAAACGTTGTTCATTAGAAATTCTCTTTTTTTAATGTAGCGATTCATATTAAAACCTCAATGAAATTCCAACTTTGACATTTCTTCTTGTTAAATAACGAGCTGGATTAAATGGATAAGGGTCAAGTGGTGCTTGGTAACTTGGATATAGTGGATCGTTCCATGATAATGGAACCGGATCGCCATACTCGTAAGCTTTTCCTGTTACCGGATTTATAATCGCCGTATTTTTGAAATCAAAAATGTTATTTACTTCAATTCTAAATGAGAACTTAACTCTCGATATAGTAAAGAACTTTTCTAAATTCATATCTACCCAGAACCAATCTTTCCCAATTTTTCCATTTCTGTTTTTCCTATTTATAATATAGACTGGTCTTCTATCTTCAAGGTATTGTCCAGTAAATATATACGGCGTGTATCTTTTTCCTGATTGATAAAAGATTCTAAAATAAACATTGTAATCATCAAGAATACCTTTTCCAAATCCAAATAAAGGCTTACCTTTCTCAACATAAAAATTTATGTTCGCAGAAAACTGAAAAGGTCTATCCCATATCATATATTCTTCTTTTATAGACTCATCCAAATCACCTCTTAGGATTAAAACACCTTCATCAGCACTTGAACTTTTTCCAGTAGCAATTGAATATGAAGCCGTAGTTGAACCATTAAACCATTTACCAATTCTTTTCCTGTATTCTAACTCTATTCCTCTGGATCTAGCATAATCTTGATTTACATAAGTAATGAAATTTGCGGTCCCCAGTCTAGCACTTTGAATTCTTGCGGTTCTTGTGGAAACATAATCGAAAATATCTTTATAATATGCTGTAAGAGTAAATACATCATCCAAAGTAAATTGATTACGAATACCTAGTTCGTATGCTACAGTAGTTTCTGGATTTAAATCAGGATTACCAAATTTTTGAAAAGTAGATTTCGCAGCAGCAGGAGTAAGCTTTGCATAAACAAATTGTGGTCTTGGCCACTTACTAAAATGTCCGTAACTGAAAAACAATGTTTGATTATCCGAAATAGGATGTGAAATCCCTAATCTCGGACTTAACCTGGCTTTCATCCGTCTACCAAAAACATTAAAAGTGTTTTCTTTATACCTTTTTCTGATTTCGTCAGGAATTGTAATAACTTCTGGGTTATCAATAGCGTCATCAACAAATTTGCCTGGAAACCAGAAGTCGAACCGCATTCCAAAATTTAAAATCATACCACTAAAATTAATATTGTTTTGAGCATAAAACGCACCTTGTGCAGGATAAACTTTATAAATATCGTTATTCAAACCAAGCTCACCAATCCACGGTTTATAAATATCAATCAGTTGCATTTCCCTTGTGCTTAAATCAAAGCCCGTTTTGAACTTACTCTTCTCAGAAAAAAGAGTTGTTAAATCAAACTTTAAATTGTACTCAACTACGTAATGGTCATGCCAGACAAAAGGATTACCAAAATCCCAGAATCCGTCTCCTGGTATCACACCAATTGTGTCTCTGTGAGTGTTATAATATTCAAGAGGTGGATTTGATATATCTTTTGGCTCTCGATACATTTTCCAATGAAGTCCGTTAGCATCTGCTCTAAGATTTGAATAGAATCTTGAAAATTTGACTTCATAAAAAGTTTTCGAACTAAGTGTATGCGTTAAACCGAGAATATGAAAAATATTATTGTGAGTATAAACGTTTGCATTATCCAGGTTATATTGGAATTCATATTGATAACCTGGACTTGGTTCAACATACTCCAAATTGGTTTGTAATGATTGAGAATTTTGATTTATACTCACGGATTGATTAAATGAATATGAAAATTTTATCAAGGGACTAATCCTATAAGTCAATTTACCCAACCAGAACCATGAATTTTCTTGCCGTGGAGCAAAACGAGAACCAAAAAATGTTGAAGAATAAATTTTACTAGCTTTTGTTTTTACATGTCCTTGTGTAATTCCATCACTTAATCCAACGTAAAGGTTACTATAAAAACTTATGCTACCGGGAATCTTCAAACCAATGGATGGTAGAAGAAATGAGGTCAAAGGTTCAGGACCACTTATACTAGCTTCAAAAATATCAGTATTGAATGATGAATAAGAATTTCTTAACAATCCAAAATGATCTTGTTTCCAGGATATATTTCCTCTATACTCGGAACCACCTTCACGAGTTCTAACATTTACCACGCCCGAAGTTGCTTGACCATATTCTGCATTAAACCCGCCAGTAATTACTTCTACCTCTTCGATAGATGATGCACTAAGTTGTAATCCGAAACCAGTCCCAGCAAGTGGATCTTGAATTGAAACACCATCAAGCAAAAATGCATTTTCATAAGAACGTCCACCACGAATATGAACTGCATTATCAGAATAAACCACTCCCGCTTGTTGAGTTACTACATCTTTTATATTCTCTACCAGAGCCACCTCTATATCTTCTTTAGAAATAGTTTTTCTACTAGAAGTTTCTTCCACATCAATCAATGGTTTCTCACCAATAATCACTATATCCCTATCTAGAGTCAAAACCGTTTCTTCCATTTTAACATTAAGCACTTTTCGCTCACCTGGATTAATTTTCACACCGGTAAATTGAATTAATTTATAACCAATCAACGAAACATCAATATTGTAAACTCCCGGATTTAAATCCCGAATGATAAAATTCCCATTTATATCCGTCGCAGCACCATAGTATGTTCCTTTAATTATAACATTAACACCAGGTAATGGTTCAGCAGTTTTTGCATCTGTTACTTTACCAGTTAAAATTGCCTTATCTTGAGCAAAAAATTCTGTCGAAAAAATCAATAAAAATATTACCAAAAAGTTCTTCATGGTGTAACTCCAAATTCTTCGATGATAACTTTCCTAAGAAACGTTTTAATATTTGACGGTCCACCATTCAATCTATGCAAAGGCAATCCAATAAAAATCCTTTTCGTTTCAATATCCTTAAAACCAATCACCGGTGCTCCAGATATACCAATTGTATACAAACTTTTAGCTCCTGCTTCACTCGGATAAAAAGTTCTAATCCTAGCCACGGGAGCGGGATTTCCATCTCTCTGTAAATATGGATAACCACTAACTACACCTTCTGTTGTAAGATTTATTGGAGTATTCAATGGAATAAAACCAATTGGCGTTGGAGAAACACTATCAACTGGCAAAAAATCACCTAAACTTCTTGTATCAAAAAATTGAGGAAAGATCATCGATAATAATATCTTACCATCCCTCTCTACATAATTTCTTATTGATAATTGTGCAACCTCCAATGAAGGATCATTATCAGTAAACCAAATGACCATATCATAAAGCCTTAAAGTTTCAGTAAAAGTCGGATTAATAAGATGCGGTAATAAAATTCCTGGCGTTGTTGATGTTTTACCATATTTAATGTCAAAAAAATCATATTTCCCGCTAAAACCTAAGCTATCTAACATTAATCGATAAAAGTCCTCTGCTCTATCCGCAACTGTATAATCATCTATGAGAAGAATTTTTCCACTTGGTTTTTTGACAAACCAAGTTCTTGTAGTATCTGGCATTACAATTGTCTTACTATATGCACCAGCATTATCTTTTGCTTTTACATAAAAGAAATTTTTTGTACCAACTTTTAAATTGGGAAGTTTAGTGTGGTAAGGTTGAACTGTTGATGAACCAAAATAAATATCACAAGATACTACATCACCAGTGAATGGAGGCTTGCTAACGATAGTAACCAAATTAACATAACCTGGAATTTCAATAAAATTTGATGTATCATTCAATGCAATATAAATTTTATCTATAGTTTCATCGCCATCAATGTCTGAGACGTTCCAAGCGAAACTTGCCACTGTAAATGTTGTTTCTGGGACTGTTGTTCCCTTTTGAAATTTAATCTCAGGCGGAGAATTTTGGATAGGAAACACAAATTCAGCAGGTGTTGGGTCAATATCTCCGAGATCAATAAAATTCTCACCTTCATCATACTTACCGTTACCATTTGCATCGATAAAATGTTCAGCGCCAAAATCTACCCCATTCCGAATAACACGTTCATCATATTTTTTATTGCCATTATTATCAACAGCGGCAACAAAAAACTTAAGTGTGGTGTCCGATCCAGCAATCTTAAGCGCAAATGTAGAATCAGTTTTTGTTGTAAATCCCCATGCATCATTTTCCCATTTTATGAAATAACCCACAACAAATCCGTCGGGGTCATCGCCCCACCAGTAAATCGTAATTTTACTTTTTTGCTTACTTATTGTAGCACCTGGATCGACAAATAAAAATATTTTTGTCTCTGGTGATAGATTTAATACCTTGTTATCAACAATTTTTTCGGAACAAGCTAAAAATAAAACTAACAAAAGTATAATTAAAGCGAATGTTAATTTTTTCATATTCACTTTTAATTTCTTAATTAATTTCAAATACAAAGTTGCTATATCTTTCATTTTTCATGACTCTCACGTAGACTTATTTTTTCACTTCAAATAATTGTTTCGATCAAATAACCTCGTCAATTAATCTTTCATCGTACTAGTAACATTTTCTTTGTATCAGAGAAGTTTTCAGTCAATAATTTATAAAAGTAAACACCACTAGTCAGTTTACTTGCATCTAAGAAATATTTATAAGTACCTTTTGTTTGATACTCATTATTTACTAAAGTAAGCACTTCTCTTCCTAATAAATCGTAAATTCTTAAACTTACTCTTGAATTTTCGGGTAAATTATATTCAATAATTGTAGTAGGATTAAATGGATTTGGATAATTTTGTTTCAGAACATATCTATCTGGTAAAGTTTCGCTTTCCACATTTGTTTGATAGCCTTCGAAATCATCGTGTTTTCTAGGAACTATTTTATAGTTCGCGAATGAAAAGTACAAAATACCTTTGACAACACTAAATCTATCACCAACATTTAAGCCGATTGTTTTATGTGCAGGTAAACTTGTTGACCAGTTATTATGATAAGGATGTGGTCCTTCCTGAGTTTCCATTCTCAGATTTCCACTACCATCGTTAATTAAAACTTCACCAAAATTGCTATTACCACCACCTGATGGTCCGGGATTACCATCAGCGTTTACATTTGTTACTGTAACATTGTTAAACTTAATTAAAACCCCTTCCCATTGTTCAGCGCTCAATGTACCTTTTGTTTTACCACCAATTTGACCAGTTTGAACAAGAACTGGTTCAGGAAGTGGATTACTAACAGAGTTCACTATTAAGCTGGTAACTGAATCAATTGCTGTGTGAGAGTTTATTTCTCTAATCAATCCTGATATTGTAACATTCTGACCTTTTCTTAATTCATCTCCTGCAAATCCCGCAACCCAAATTCCACTCCATGGTCCGCTACCATTTTGAATATAAGCTCTTCTGGGTACTGAACCACCATCACCTCTAAGATCAGATGTATCAGCAGTTACAATACCATTCAATGTGACTCTATAGTTTATGTAACCACCTAACCCATTTCCAAATGGTGCATATTGGACATCTTGAATTGTAAGAGGTCTATTTAATACCAAATAGAAGTACCTTGATCGAGAGGTATCTACAGGATTAATGGAAGTATTTCCAGCATTATCCCGTGCCCAGATGAAATAATCAACCAATGAAGAATCTTGTACACCTGGTATTGTACCGGTCCAAACATTATTTGAGCCTAGTGTCATCGCTGCGTCTGTTAATGAACCACCATTAACACGATATTTAATTCTTGCTTCGGCAACACTACCATCAAGATCCATAATTGTGGCACTAACTTGAACACTTTCATTTGGACCAACAACCGCTAAGTTTCGTCTAATTGAAGAAATCGCAGGGGGCACAATTCCACCTACTTTGTAATCATCTGGATACATTGGTCTTAAAACATAACCATTAGCACCAGTACCAATAACTCCTCGAATGTACTCTAAAACAGTCCCGTTTACTGGTGGATCCCAGGTCCTTAAGGCATGTGCTCGCCTTGTAAAATAGCCAGATTGATCATGGATAAATATTCTATTACCACTTGCGTCGTTAATTGCAAAAGTACCGTTTGCTGCGTTTGCATCGGATGTAACGACATTTCTAAACTCCACATACATACCTTCGTACTTTTCGCCAGTTACGTAATTTGGAGCTGTACCTGTGGCAAATTCAGATATTGTAACGGGAACAGGAGCTTTTCGATATGGCATAGCTCCAATTGGAGCTACACTGGTAGTTAATAAAACCGCAAGTTGTGTCTGCCTATGTGGTGAACCAAATTCCTCGACCCGACCTGTCACAGCAACAATCATGCAAGTATCAAGTAAATCAAAATAGGTATTTTGACCTGCGGCGGAAGTATCATGTTGAATTACATTAATACCTGCCCACTCATTAAGACTATAATTTGTGTCAGCAAGATATGTTTGCCATCTTGCCCCTGCCCACATAATTGGCCTACGTGAAATAGGATCAATTGGTCTAACCATAACCACACCAATGATTGTTACTGTATCGCCTAGTCTGGGAGAATAATCTTTACCAACAGCTAATGAATCGGGGGGTTGAAATTGGATATCTCTAATTGAAACTATAGGATAATTCCCCTGGGCGAAAAGATTTATTGCAAACAAGCTAATTAAAAAGAACATTACACTTTTCATATATTTTTCTCCTACTTAATGACTAAAAATTTACCAACTTTTATTTTTCCAGTTATCTTGTCTTTAACAGAAAATAGATAAAGACCAGAAGAAATTGCCTGATCATGTTTTGTTATTAAATCCCAGGCATGTTCTCCACCAGAGAGAATTTGATTACCTTCCCTTGAGTAAGTTTCAAACCATCTGATTTCACTACCATTATAAGTTTCATCATGATCGAGAACCGCAACTATATCACCAGCTAATGTATAAATTGTAATTTCACACTTTTGAGGCAAATTATAAAAATAAATTTTTCTTTGTCTTTCTTGTGGACCATCCCAAATAGCACCAGCATAGTATGGATTCGGATAAACTCCAATTTCCAAATTATCTTTATCAGAAGGAGGCGTTCCCGGAAATGCTCTTTGTGCTGAGGCAAGTTTACTGCTTTCAAGACTCTCTATATTATTAATCGGATCACCTTTGTCAAAACCAGTAACTGAGAAAATATACTGCCAACCATTTAACAAATTATCAAATACAAATTTATAGTAATATGCGGTTGTATCTCCTGGAAAATAAACAGGATTGCTCAATTCTATTTGTTTAAATCCTGAATTATAACCAACATCATTACCAATACTGTCAAATTCTGCAACCTTTTGTAATAGGACGTTTAAATCTTGTGCCTGTGTGATATCAACACCAGTAAATGTACGATAAATTCTATATCCTTCAAAGTCTTTCCGTCCCGATAGTGGATCAATGGAAAATTCAGCAGATTTGTCCCAATAAAGAGTGATTTTATTACTTTCCGGCACCACTTTCAAACGAGGAGAAACGGGTGGTTCAGGAAATTTATATTTAGTGTCATAAATCAACTGAGCCCAGTGGCTATTCGAATACAAATTTTTCCTTTGAAGTTCTGTGTCAAATCTAGCTGGATCAGTTCCATATTTTTTTGCGCAAATAATTGCAAAAGTAACATTAATTGAATCTCCTGGTCTTATTCTAGTAAAAGGACCAGTGGAAATTAGAATTGAACGATTGCTTGGTGTTGTTCTGAGTACATCAATTCGATCTCGACGAAGTGATTGAGATAACTTTTGAAATCTTTGCACATCATCTTGAGGCGTGAAATAAATCGGGTCAGTTGTATTTCTAAATTGCCATGATTGAAAATAAGCTGTATCAACTTTTGGAATTGAACCTAGATACTTAATACCTAAATAACTATCTGTAAAGCCAGGGTCACCGTCATAGTCAAACTCATATGCGAGTCGTAAACTTTCTACATAACCATTTCCACCACGGGTATAGAAAGGGGAACCTACTCTGGGCGAAGTTATATTTGTGTTTCTTACTACTGCATCTGTCCATAAACCGACATAAACACTGTCTATATCTTTATTTGATACATTTTTAATCCAGTAATTCATTATAACGAAAAAATCTGCAAATGGAAAGTTCCACGCATAACTTTCTTGTCGTACAGAAATACCTAGTGGAATGTGATCTGGAATAATTTCTCCCGAAAGAAGGCGTGTGCTTGTATCAGAAAACTCGGCTATAAAATCTTGATGGCTAACAGCATGTGGTTGAAAAAATTTACTGGTCAATAATGAAGATCTTTCAATAACCACTGATTCTTCTTTATTAGTAAATTCAAAGCCACCGCCTCTTGCCCCAACAGAAGATGCGTCCACCGCAGCGGTTGTAACTCTAATTTGTCCACCAACTATTCCGCCCACCCAAAGTCCACCATCAAATAAATGTTCTATTCCGCTTCCTTTAGGATACTCACAACTAGGTTGTCTGGGCCATAAAGTAAAACCGTGGCCATACATGCCAAAATTAGTAACAGTGAGCCTAATATTTCCTACATTTGTGAATTTAGAATTATCGTCTTTCAGAACTTTTGATAATTTTTGAAATTCTTGAGCGGTTAAATTTAAAGAGATCAAAAGAAAGAAAATATGAGAAAGAATTATTCTCATAGTGAATCCTATTTATAGTTATGAATCAACTTATCACAAATATATTTAACTAATTGAGGTTTTACAATTAGCTTATACTTCATGAATTTATTACCATTCTATTTGATTGTTAAAAATATTTCAGAAAAATTACTTAGCTAAAACAAACTTTTTAGTCGCAATAGTTTTTTCAGTCTTTAATTTTATTAAATAAACTCCGCTTGAAAATTCATTTAAAGTAATATTTTTTAAGTACGACCCTTTTTCCATCATTTCATTCGAAATTACAGATCTAATTTTTTCTCCCAGTAAATTATATAATGAAAGTTCAACATTAGTTGCATTTGGGAGAAAGAATGAAATAATTATTTCAGAATTTGTTGGGATAGGATAACAATCTAGTGATGTTTCTAAGCTTTTCTTAGCAAATTCTACCTTAATTTCTTCTGAATATTTAAAATTACCATCAAAATCTATCTGTTTTAATCGATAAAGATACAAACCTTCTTGTAATGGATTATCAAAGAAAATATATTCTTTTTTTGCATTACTGGTTCCATTTCCTTCCACAAATCCAATTTTGACCCAAATATCTGCACCTACTTTTAACCTTTCAATTTCCCAGCCGAGATTATTTACTTCATTAGCGGTAATCCAGTATAATTTAACTTTATCGTTAAAAACACTAGCGTAAAAAGTTAACAACTCAACGGGTAATGGACCAAATTGATAATAACTAACATCGTCAAGGTAGATCGTCCAGTCATTTGAATTATTTGGGGCGTAGAACATTATTGCATCAAGAGTAACTGTCGGTCCATTTATAATTCCATTTCCACCAGCAAAACTTGTCCACCCTGATCCTTGCAAATTCCACTGATACAAGTGCCATTGACCATCATTAATAACGTCTATTCTGGAAGATAATTCAGTTCCACCAGCTTGATCATCAATTGTAATTGCTACCTTAGCATTGTGAGGCGCCGTTGATGTTTTCATATAAAATCCGATATAACCTGTCGAATTTAGAACCATATTATTACTGGGACTACCAGCTCCAGATAATAATCTAACTACCCAATCATTAGATGAAGATGGATTGTCTTTTAAGATAATTTCCAAAGAAGCAGCTCCATTGTAAGCCATACCAACAGTGCGTGCAGAGGTTGAAGAAGTAGATATCCCAACAGTTGAACCACTATAAGTAGGTTGTGTGTAGAAGGGATCAACAGACCATTCAAAATCAGCAAGTATTGTGTGAATTTGTTCAGATTTGGATGCAAACGCTTCTTTTAAGGCGCCCCAAAGTTCTGTTCTTGAATCATCGTAACCAAGAGCCCACATACCTGTACCAGCTATACCTATGGCTTTTACGGAATCATATTTTTTAGAAAGACTCAGTGAATCATCATACCAAACTTGACGCCATTGAGTACCACTTGTATATCTAAACCATGGCACATTAAATAATGGGTCTGATAAAAATTTATTTACTGCAGGTAATGTATCAACCATCGTTTTACATCTTGAATAATATCGCGCTGAACCTGAACCAGTTGTAGTAGACATTCGCACATTCGATTGTACGGGCCAATCGTATCCATAATAAGGAAAACCGGCAATAAGTTTTGACTTAGGACAATTTCGGGAGAGGTAAGTGTTAATACTACGCGTAACATGATAGTAAGCAGTCCCAGAAGTTAGAGGTGAAACAGGCCCAGCCGTGGAACTACCAGACCAATAGTAATCATAAGCCATTAAGAAATAGAAATCAACAACTGAGTTTACGTGATTAAAAAAAGTTTGAGTAAAAATATTTTGCCAGTCAACAGCAGGGAGTTCAACAACTAACTCTTTGCCTTGAGATTTTAGTGCAGTACCGAGTTGATAAATGAAAGTCCTAAAACTATCAGCAACTGAACTTGACATAGATTCAAAATCAATATTGCATCCATCAGCATTTCTCAAATTGATTTGCGTTAAAATATTGTTTATTAAGTTTTGTCTATTTGTGTTATTGTTAAGAATCACGCTGTGATTACTGAATAATGTAACTGTCAAATGTACTTTTACATTGTACCTTTTTGCATAATTAACCACCTGAGTTGTAGCCCAACCTCTAGTGGTAAAAAATCCGCCATTAGAAGATGGTGAATTATCAACTTCAGCACTAAAGTATGCAATATGAGTGAGTAAACTGTAATAATAATTTGCAGCGGTTGCATCACTAATCCAATAAGGATGGAAGCCATAAACCACTTTTGAAAGTAATACTGGTTTCAACAAATCAAATCGTGGTGAAAAATTTCTATTTGTACCAGCAGTGTCAATTAGATAAAGATTTTTTGAGTAGTACTCCGATTCAATTTGATGAATAGACTTATAGATGGACTGCGCGTTTAACAAGTATATATTTAATAGAGAAACAATGGAAATTAAAATTGCATTTATCATCTTCATCATTATGAGTCACAAGATCAATTCTAAATTATTAAAATATTATGAATATTAAGATGGTGTTTAAAGGTTGATTAAAACTAATATTGTTATTAATAAGCTAAAAAATTTTAAGAATGTAAATAAATTAATCTAAAATTAAATCTTGATAAAAAATTTTACTTAAATTATATTTGAATTAAGAAAGTGTTGTTCATTAACTATTTAATATGCGGGAATAGCTCAGTTGGTAGAGCGTCACCTTGCCAAGGTGAATGTCGCGGGTTCGAGTCCCGTTTCCCGCTCAAAACAAATCCCGATAAAAGTAATCGGGATTTGTAATTTTATAGATTCATTGAAAAATTGGCGCGGTACCCAAGTGGCTAAGGGAGAGGTCTGCAAAACCTTTATTCGCCGGTTCGAATCCGGCCCGCGCCTCTGAAACAAATATTAGGCAGGGTTATTTTAACAATCTATTCTTTTCCATTGGAAAGACCATTTAATATCTTAATATAGCTCCTATCTTATTGTATTTCTTCAAGGCTCCATCTTCATAAAAATAAATATCACCTTTTTGCTGAAATACAAGTTCAATTACTTCATCAACTAAATCTTCTATAAAATAAGGACCATTTGTCTCTTCAACAAAAATAGGTTGATTACCTTCAAACCTGGTAGGTTGATGATAATTTTCTTCCACTAAAAGTATTCCAACTCTTCCCTCATTTGTTAAATTCCAGATGTCTAGTAATCCAAAGGCAGCTTTTTTTTTGCCAAAACTTTCTTCAAAATTCTTTAATACCTCTTTCTTCTCAGTCTCATATCTTGATAAAAGAATTTCAAAAGCTCTCTTGCCTAGTCGATTGACATCACTTTTCGAAAAACTTCCTTCAATTTCGCCAATAAAATCTTTTTTATTGACATTATTCAATAGTAAAGAAGTAATTTTTTTTACTCCAGCAAGAATTACAGGGTGACCTTTCTCTGCACTTAACTCAAATCTTTTGTATAATTCTCTCACGTATATTTTAAGCTTTTCTAACTGAACTGATTCAAAGCCAAATCTTGAAGGTTCTTCTGAAATTTCAACTATGTCACTTAATAAGAAAGGAAAATATTCATTATCAATCTCTGTTAATTTATCATCAAAACCAGAGAAAAGTGCCGTCCAATTTTCATTAAGATTAATTAAATAATATTCAAAGGAGCGATAATACTGTTTAACTAAAAATCTAGTTTCAAATGTATCATCAACGATAACTAACTCAGGGACAGTAAATGGAAATCTATAAATAAAATGTTTTTCATTATTTACAAAAATTCCCAATCCATCCAACATTTTCGTATAATCAATCTCATCAACTACGTTTCTAGTTTTCTCCAGTAATGCTTGCGCGTCTCTTTTATCTACTTTGGATATTAATTTCTTTTCTAAATCTTTCAACAGATTTTTAATTAAAGTTTTCTCCTTTGAGACATCAACTGTTATTCTTGTTGTAGGCATAAAGATAGAAATTGATGGATAGGAACGGGCTTTTTGAAGGGAAAGGATTTGTTCTTTTAGCATGGTCTAACCCTCCTTGTTTTAAAATATTAAAGGGTGACCACAAAAAATTTAGTCACCCTTAAATTCTTTTTAAGAATTTTTAGCCTGAAAATCTTTCATAAATTCCACAAGAGCTTTAACACCTTCAAGTGGAAATGCATTGTAAATTGAAGCTCGCAAGCCGCCAACCGAACGATGACCTTTCAAACCAACCAATCCTTTTTCTGTTGATTCTTTCACAAATTTCTTTTCTAACTCTTCAGAAGGTAATCTGAAGGTAATATTCATAAGAGAACGACTATCTTTTTCAGCATGACCACGATAAAAACCATTGGAATTATCAATCACATCGTAAATTAATTTTGCTTTCTCTGAATTAATTTTTGCAATAGCCTCAAGTCCGCCCAAGTTTAAGATCCACTTTGCCACCAATCCAGTAATATAAATAGCAAAAACGGGTGGTGTGTTATACAATGAATTGTTCTCAGCATGAACTTTATAATTCAACATTGTGTGAAGCGAATCTTGAGAATGTTCTAACAAATCTTCCCGAATGATTACGATGGTTACACCAGCTGGGCCAAGATTTTTTTGTGCACCCGCATAAATTAGAGCATGTTTCGAGATATCCACTGGCCGAGAGAAAATATCCGAACTCATGTCACAAACTAGAGGCACATTGTCAACTTCAGGTATATAATGCCACTCGGTCCCGAAAATTGTGTTGTTGGAAGTGTAATGAACGTACGCTGCATCAGGATCAAGTTTTAATTCTTCTTGCTTAGGAATTCGTTTAAAATTTTCTTCCTCAGTTGAAGCAACAATATTAACTTGTCCAACTCTCTTTGCTTCTTTAACAGCTTTTTTACTCCACGAACCTGTAACAATGTAATCTGCTTTGTATTTTGGTGGCATAAGATTTAAAGGTACCATTGAAAATTGAAGACTTGCACCACCACCAAGAAAGAGTATTTTATAATTTTCTGGTATGTTCCCCAGTTTTCTAAGATCGGCTATCGTCTCATTCAAAATATTTTCAAATGTTGACGAACGATGACTTATCTCTAATATTGACATACCAACACCAGGTAAAGCCATTAAATTCTCTTGAGCTTCTTTTAGCACTGGTTCTGGAAGAACCGCTGGACCAGGATTAAAGTTATACACTCGATTTACCATTTTAACCTCAATTATTTTTTAAATTAAATGAATTAATAAACCATCTCTAAGTTTTGGTTCAAACCAGGTAGATTTTGGGGGCATAATTTCATTTGCATCGGAGATGTTCATTAAATCTTCAATACTAACTGGATACATAGAAAATGCAACCTTTGATTTACCAGAATTTACTAACCTTTCAAGCTCCTCTGTTCCTCGAATCCCACCAACGAAATCAATGTTTTTGCTTGTCCGTGGATCTTCAATTCCTAGAACAGGTCTTAGTAAGTAATTCTGTAATATACTAACATCCAGATTATCAACGTATGAATCTCCCTCTTTAATATTAGTATTAGGGGTAAGCAAATACCACTTTCGATTAAAATACATACATATTTGTCTTCTCTCTTTTGGTGTAGAAAAATCAACTTCTTGAAAATTAAAGTTTTCTTTAACACGATTTAAAAACTCATCATCACTGAGTCCATTTAATTCAAAAACTATTCGATTATATGGTAAAATTTTTAGTTGCGACTTTGGAAATAAAACAGCAAGGAAATAATTATATTCCTCTTTGCCTGTATGTGATTTATTTGATTCTCTTTCAATAGCCCTCACTCTGGATGCACTTGCTGCACGATGATGACCATCCGCAATATAAATCTTATCAACAGATGCAATCTCTTTGATTATAGTTTCGTTATATTCCATTGGAACAATCCAAATTTTATGTTGAACACCGTCCTTTGCAATAAAATCATAAATCGGATCAACTTCTAGCTTAATTTTATCAACCAATTGATTGATTATTTCAACATCACGATATGTCAAAAACACAGGTCCAGTTTGAGCGCCTGTTTCAAGAATATGATTTGTCCTATCATCTTCTTTTTCTTTTCTTGTTTTTTCATGCTTAAGAATCACGTTACTATCATAATCATCAACAGCAAATGTTGCGGCAATCCCAGTTTGTTTTTGTTCTCCCATCACTAATTCATATAAATAAAATCTATCTTCAAAATCCTGAACTAACGGAGCTTTTTCTTTAATTAATTCTAAATTTTTTCTTGCAAGTTCATAAACCTCTTTTGAATAAGGATTAATATTCTCGGGTAATTCTATTTCCGACCTAGTCACTCTCAAAAAAGAAATCGGATTTCCTTCTGATAATTCTTTTGCTTCTTCACGAGTTACCACGTCATAGGGCGGAGTTGCAATCAGGTGGGCTATATTTTTCTCTGGTCTTAACGCCTTGAATGGTTTTATTTGTGCCATACCTCTCCTTATAATTTTAGTTTTCTAAAACAAAATTCGTAAAAATACAAGTGATTTTCTAATGGGTAAAAATTCTAAGTTAAATGTTGAAAAGAAGAAAATTCAGTTTCAATAATATAAAGCAATATGCTATTTACTTTATTAAACAACACATTTAGTGTTATCAATTTTGAAATTTTGGTATTGATTTTAAAGTGTACTTACTTTTATTGCGAAGTAGGAGTTTATTAAAATTATTTATTAAAGAATTGATTTTATTTTAGAAATCACTTAATTACTACAACCGTGTTAATACTTGTCTGAAAAATTTTTTACTCGTATTCACTCATACCTTAGTGCTTCAATCGGGTCAAGATTTGCTGCTTTATAGGCAGGATATGTTCCAAAAATCACACCTACAAGAATACAAATAGAAATTCCAAAACTAATCCATAATAAAGGTAAAGTAAATTTCCCGCCAATAAAGGACGCAGCGATATTTCCTGCTACAATACCTAAAAATATTCCAATCAATCCTCCAACTAAACATAATATCACTGCCTCAAAAAGAAAATGAATCAGAATATCTTGTTTTGTTGCTCCGACTGATTTTCTTATTCCAATTTCTTTCGTACGTTCGGTCACTGAAACAAGCATAATGTTCATTATGCCAATTCCTGCTGCAAGAAGAGCAATTGCTGCTACAGCAAAAACTCCAATTTTTACTCCACTTGTGACTTGATTTACTTGCTCTATCAATGATTCATTTGAAAAAATTTCGAAGTCATTTTCTTCATTGGGTGATAGTTTCCTTACAACTCGGAAATAACCAATTGCTTTATCTATAGTTTCATCATAATCTTCACTCGAATATGACATAACCATAATATTTACACTTCCCGACCATGCAAAGGGCTCAACAGTACCAAAATGCTTAAAGAAACTTGTAATTGGAATTACTATGAAGTTATCTCTACTCTCCCCAAATATATCTCCTTGCTTTTCAAAAGTACCAATAATTTCAAATTTTTTTCCACCAATCGTGATTTCATTACCAACTGGATCGACATTGGGGAATAATTTTTCAACTATATCCTTGCCAATTATCGCTACATCGTTTGCATAATGTAAATCGATCGAATTAATTGCTCTACCAGATTCGATATTCCAATTATTTGTATAAATTGCTTCAGGAGTTATTCCTATCAATGGAATGTTTGGATTAGTTTCTCTATTACGAAACTTTGCAACCAAACCACCTTTCCATCTTTCAGCAGCAACATATTTTGCATCAGTTAGCAAATCTTTTAATTGAAGAAATTCCTCATAGGTAATGTTTCTTCGTTTCAAATATTTTGCTCTTTCCTTAGGGTCACCACTTCTAAATGCTGGTAACTTTTGAATTTGAAATGTGTTTGTTCCAAGTTCTGAAAGACCACTCTCAATACTGTTCTGGATTATCGTCACAATAGTCATTATCGCAATGATTGAAAAAATTCCAACTACAATTCCAAGAATTGTGAGAAATGCTCTTAATTTATTTGCTTTAAGTGAGTAGAAAGATTGATTTAATAATTCTTTATAATCCATGGCTTACTCATATCTTAGAGATTCTACAGGATCTAACTTTGCAGCACTATATGCCGGTGCAAGTCCTGAAAGAATACCAGTTAACAACGAAATTACAATCGCAATTAATACTGCAGAAATTTGCACAGATGTAGGAATAAACTGATCAATCACGTAGCTTAAAACAATAGCGAAAAATAATCCAATAAGTCCTCCAATCATACTAATAATTGAAGATTCCATTAAAAATTGGGCCATTATAATTCTTTTTGTTGCACCAATTGCTTTTCTGATCCCAATTTCTCTTGTTCTTTCCTTAACAGAAACAAACATTATATTCATAATGCCAATAGCGCCCACAAAAAGTGAAAGTCCAGTGATAAACAAACCACCAATTTGTATCACTCCAACAGTGTTTTTATAAATCTGTATAAGTCCTTCTTGTTGATTGATAGAAAAATCAGATGACTCATAAGCTTTTAATCTTCTTACCTGACGCATTACCTGCTCTGCTTCGATTTTAGTCTCCTCCAGAAGTTGAGAATTCTTTGCCCGAACAACAATAGTTATTGAACGCCAGCTTAAACCAAAGTGACGAAACAACGATTTTATAGGTACGTAAACTTGTCTATCCGGATTAAAAGCTCCAAGTAAATTACTTCCTTGCTTATTTAAAACACCAACAACTTGATAATTAAAACCACCTATTTTTACTATAGATCCAATCGGATCAATATTACCGAAAAGAGTTTCGGCTATATCATAACCTAGTACAACAACATCGCGGCCACTTTCGCTTTCTATCTCAGAAAAAAATCTTCCTGACTTAAATGAGAAGTTTGTCGTTTCTAAATATTCTGTCGTCGAACCAGTTACAAAAATTGCCTCTGCAGTCTTTTCCCTAAATTTTATGTTTCGAACTGAAATTGCTTGCGGTGCAACAGCTAAAGGTAAGTTCACAAGCGATTTAAATTTCTCATAATCTTCATATGTTATGTTTGGTCTATTTCTCATTTTCCAAAATTCTTCGCTACTAAACCAGGCAAACTTGTCAATATATAGAACATCTGAACCCAAAGAACTAATACCCTGCTGAAAAGAATTATCTACACCTTTTATTGCCGTAGACATCAGAACTACTGAACAAACTCCAATAATAATTCCAAGGGTTGTCAAAAACGACCTCATCTTGTTGGCAAGTATTGCAGAAATTGATATAAAAAAACTCTCTTTTAGTTTGGAAAACATTTTTACACCATAACTTTTCTAGTCGTAAAAATTTCCTCTGACTCTATCAAACCATCCCGAAGCCGTATTATGCGTTTCGCATGTTCAGCTATGTATTCTTCATGCGTAATAAGAATTATTGTATTTCCTTTTTGATGAAGTTCTTCAAAAAGTTGCATTATTTCCTCACCGGTTTTGGAGTCTAAATTTCCAGTTGGCTCATCGGCGAGAATTATAGAAGGGTTATTTACTAGAGCCCTTGCAATAGCTACACGTTGCCTTTGGCCACCGCTTAATTCATTCGGCTTATGGTGAATTCTATCACCAAGTCCTACACTGTTCAATGCCCGGACTGCCCGTTCTTTTCTTTCTTGAGAATATACATTCGCATAGATTAATGGCAACTCGACATTATGTAATGCATTTGACCTTGGAAGCAAATTAAAAGTTTGAAACACAAAACCAATTTCTTTATTACGAATCTTTGCAAGTTGATTATCATCCATATCACTTACACTCATTCCATTAAATAAATATAAACCTGTCGTTGGAGTATCAAGACATCCAATTATGTTCATCAGCGTAGATTTACCCGAACCGGATGGACCCATTATGGCAATGTATTCATTCTTGCGAACTTTCAAGTTTATTCCTCTCAGTGCATGTACATGTTCGAGTCCTACAATGTAAGTTTTTGTAATGTCTTTCATTTCAATAATGATTGGATTTTCGTCATTCATGCAATTACCACTTTTTATTTAACTTCTTATTTATTTAAGATTGTTATTAAGTTTTCTTTGATGTTTTATTTTCCACTCTCACACGTGTACCATCTTTCAATTCACGATTGATTGCTCTATAACTTCCTGTCACAACTTCTTCATCACCTTTCAATCCTTCAATTATTTCGATAAATCTATCGTCATTAATGCCTGTTTTTACTTTAACAAATTTTACTTTACCATTGTTCAAAATAAAAACACCCTCTTCTGCTTTCTTTTCACTTTTTTGTGGTGAATCAACTGTTGCCAGCTCGTCCTCCGAATCTTTTTCTTTCTCCTTGCTTTCTTCTCCACCACGAATTGTAACCGCTTGAATTGGCACAGCTATCACTTTATTCCTGGTTTCCGTTCTAATTTCTGCATTGGCAGACATGCCCGGTTTTAGTATTAAATCTTTTGCATCCAGAATTCTTATTTTTACTTCAAAATTTACTACTTCCTCTTGTGTGCCTAATCCTTTGCTTTTAGCCGTGTTACCAATCTCATATACTAAGCCTGTAAATGTTTTTCCGGGATAAGCATCAACTTTAATCACTGCACTATCACTTAAAGAAATTAACACAACATCATTCTCATCCACATCAACAACTGCCACCATCTTTGAAAGATCAGCAATAGTCATCATATTCGACCCCTGAGTAAAACCAGTACCAAGAACTCGTTCACCCAACTTAATATTTAATTGACTTACAACTCCATCCATAGGCGAAACAATCGTTGTCTTAGCAAGATTCTCATTAGCTTCTTTTACCATTGCTTCCATTTGCTGAACTGTTGATTCTGCAGATTGTAATTGAGCTTTTGTTGTTTCAAGTTGAGCTTTTAAAGCCTCAAGTTCTGAATCGCTCGAAAGTCCTTTGCGATAAAGTTCAAGAATTCTAATGTAATCTGATTCAATCTTTTGAAGCTGAATTTTCTGAATGTTCAAATTAGCTCTCGCAGAAGCTAAATTAGCAAGAGCTCTATCGCGTTGTGCGAGATATTGATCCTGCCTTATCTTAACAAGTAATTCACCTTTTTTGACTCTTTGTCCTTCTTTAACTGGTAAAGCAACAATTTCACCAGAAACTTCTGGAGTAATAACTACCTTAAATTCAGGTTCAATTTTCCCGGTCGCTGTAACAACCTGAGTAATATTACGTTTTACAACTTTCTCAGTTTGAACTAGAATTACTTTTTCTTTTTTCGT
>CAKZPH010000256.1 GCA_937138605.1 uncultured Ignavibacteriales bacterium | reverse complement strand
AGCATCTACTCGTTTCAGCGACTCTTTTTGAGATTCCGAAATAAATTCGGAATTACATGAGTGGTTCGGGATGACAGTATGCGGCATAATAAAAGTATGCGTTCGGGATAACAGAAGTGATTGGGATCCTGAAACAAGTTCAGGATGACAGTACGGGGTTCTGGATGACAGTATGATGAGGAATGACAGGAAGGATTGAGATCCCGAAACAAGTTCGGGATGACAGTTTAGAGGCGGGATGACGGTATGGAATGGGATGACATCGTCCAGTGTCATGCTGAATTTATTTCAGCATCTCGTTTGGTATTCCGAAACAAGTTCGGAATGACATGAGTGGTTCAGGATGACGGTATGGGGAGAAATGTCATGCTGAATTTGGTTCAGCATCTACTTGGTTCAGCGACTCTTTTGAGATCCCGAAACAAGTTCAGGATGACATTAAGTGGTTCGGGATGACGGTATGGGGGGATGACGGTATGGTGTTCATGATGACAGAGAGATCATGGGTGACGGGTTAATATTTACTTAAATCTTTTAATCACAACTACTGTTTTATCATCTGAATATTTGTCTTGAAAAGAAAACTTTTGAACATCTTCAATTATTAATTGAGCTATCTCTTTCGGTGAATAATTATAAGAATCCATGATTCTCTTTTTTAATCTCTCTTCTCCATAAAACTCATCTGTTTCATTCATCGCTTCAATAACACCATCAGTGTAAATTACAAGTACATCATCAACATCAAAATGAAAAATGGAAGTGTTAAATTTTGAATTATGAGCAGGACCAATTAAAGGTCCTGTGGCGGGAAGACTTACTACTTGTAACGTTCTTTTTTTGAATAAAAATGGACTATTATGACCAGCATTACAAAAAGTACAAAAACCACTGTTATCACTAGTTAGTTCGACATAAAACAATGATACAAATCTATCGTTAGGAAAAATTAAATAAACAAGATTATTTAATTTTTTCATTAGAGAGGATATTTGCGTTTGATAACCGACTCCCATCCTGAGAGCAGCTGAAACGTAAAAAGCTTCGGCGGCAGCAGCAAATCCTTTACTTGCTACATCACCAACAACCACACCAAGTCTATCACTATCTTCACCTACCTCTAAATAATCATAAAAGTCTCCTCCTACTATTCTATCTGGAATAGAAATTCCAAACATCTCATAACCTGCAAATTTAAAATCGTGAGCAGGCAAAATTCTTTTCTGAAGTTCAGCTGCGGTATCAATATCATAAATTAATTGTCTGGAACTTTTTTCAAGTTTTCTATTTCTGAGGGTAGCAGTTACAGCTGTGGCAATTATGTTTAGTGTATAAAATAAATCTTGATTTATTTCATCTGCATTAAAAGTCATCAGATACTGATATAATGGGAACTTTTCACCTTTTACTTTTTCTCCAATTCCGGTAGCAGAATATTTGAATATTCCTTTTCGACGCAAATATTCATCTGTTTCAGTAGCAAGTATAGTTCTTTCTTTAGCAATAGTTTCAAAAATTGGATATTCAGTAACACTTAGTGTATATCCATCACGTATAGTTTCTACATTTCCTTCTTGAGCAATAAGTTTATACTTAGTTCTAGATGGATTAAGCTTCCAGATTCTTCCGCCTTTGACGTTAAATTCTGGACTTGCAACGACTTCTCTAAGAACGTTAATTAATAGTTGCTCTTCGTTTTCAGCAGGTTGACTGGTAATTTTTTCTATCGTTCTATAAAGTTTTCTTTGATCCATAAATTATTTTTCACAATAAAAGTTTATTACTTCTTGAATTGTATTTTTACAAACAACACAAAAGTTATCAACAGTACGTGATTTCATAGTACAATCTAACATTGGTCTATAAACTCCTTTTGGCACGTAACCACCACCTTCAAAAACTCCAACTCTATTTTTGTATTCATCTGTTGGTGGAGTTGGAATTGGGGTATCCTGATCAATTAAATTTTTCCACTTTGAGTCAAAATCAACAAGGGTCGTTAAATTTCTTTCCCATGGTTCAACATTCAGTTTATAAAACTCTTCATAGGATACCTGAGAAGTATAATACTCATCACCAAGTCCAGCAAAGCCATGACCAAATTCATGAACAATTAAATATTCAAATGTTGGATGGTCAGCCACAGCAACGGAATAGTAATTATAAATTGCCCCACCACCATATTTTGGAGTATTTACTAAAATATAAATTAAATCGTAAGGCACATTGGCAGCAATAGATCTTAAAGTTTTGTTATCTTCGGTCATCAGATATCTTTCTGTATCGAACGTGTAAAATGAAGTGTTCAAGATTGTCTCTTTCCAGATGTTATCTCTGGGAATATCAGTCCCACTTTCCTTTGAATATGCTTCTACTCCCCAGATGTTAAAATTCGATTTGTTTTCTTTGTAAGGTGATGAATTGAATAAAAGATTTACAAAAGATTGCAAATCTTTTTTATATTTCTCTTTTTCAGATTCAGTGTAGCCATCAGGTATAACGACTATATCAACTTTATCGTTAGAATTACCGTTATTAAGAATTTTGAAGGAACTAAAATTAAATGGTTTATCTTTTTTAATGAAAGGATTTTTCGGATCTATCTCAAGTTCAAAAGATTTTTGAAAGACATTTTTTTCATCGCGAGTGTAAATGATGAGTTTAACTGGATTTTTAGGAAATGGAAAAACAACGGTTTCATGAAAGGCACGGCGAACTTTTTTTGCTTCCGGTGTTGTGAGCCACTCAGCAAAAAGTGTTGAATATCCCCGGGAGAAAATCAATTGATTAGTTTTTAGATCGTAGACTTCATATTTAAAGTTTCCAAAATTAAATCGGTCGATTAAATTTTTTTTGGGTCCGCCCCAGTATGGTTCCTCTCTAATTTCATCAAGTGCAATAATCTTTGAATTAACATCGCCAACGTGGTAGTAATCAACACGCATCGTTTTTTCAAGGAAATAATCTTCAAACTGGATTTGCGATAATGCTGATGAAATTAAAATGATTAAAAAAAGTGCTACTCTTTTCATAATCCTTCCTCTTCAATTTTTACGATGATTGTTTGGCCAATTGTTTTGATAACTTCAATTTTTGAATTTGCTGGAATAAATTCTCCTTCAGATTGGGCCTGATGTTTCACTCCATTTATTAAAATAATTCCTGAAGGTCGAAGATCGGTAACCGTCACACCCTTTTTTCCAACAAGATTTGCTAAATCTGGATTTGAAATATAACCAAGTTCCTTTAATTGATTATGTCTGAGTATAAATCTACCCCACAAGTTAAATTTTTTGATGATAAAAAATAAGAGCACTATAAGGATGAGCGAAAAAAGTAATGCTAACAAACCTATACTGACGCCAAACTTAAAGAATGAAAAAATTAATGTTATTAAAACAATCATGGCACCTATAATACCAGTAATTAAGCCTGGCAAGATAATTATTTCTAAAAAGATCAGTATAAATCCAATCAAAATCAACAAAACAATATAAAAAATATCCATTAGTTGCCTTTATTATGAATGACAACCTGTGAGTATGGTATTTCAATATTATTACCTTTGAAACGACGTAGTATTTCTTCCCGCATATCACTTTGAATTTGATAAACGTTTCTATAGTCATCTGTCCGTGCAATTAAACGCATTAAAACTCCATTCGATTTGAAATCAATTAAATAAACAAGAGGTTCAAAACTTTTAAGATTAAGTGGATGAGCTTTAGCGATATCAATTAAAATTTGTTTTGCTTTATTTATATCACTGGCAAAGGATACTTCTACATCAACAAAGACTCTGGAAACGTAATCGGGATAGGTCATATTTTGAATTGTAGATTTAACAAGAATTGAGTTTGGCACAATAATTAAGTTATTATCAAAGTCAAGAATTTTTGTACTTCTCATACCAATCTTATAAATATCACCTACTTCACCAGTTGGTAATTTAATTCTATCACCTTCACGAAAGGGTCTATCAATTAATATTACGAAACCTGCAATCATATTGGCAAGTGTTTCTTGAGCAGCAAGTGCTATGGCAAGTGAACCAACTCCAAGTGAAACAATTAAACCACTCACATTGACTTTGAAATGGTTTAATATTATGAGTATTCCAATTGTAATTAAGATGATTAAAACAACTTTACGTAATAAAGGTATGAAATCATAAAGTGTACTTGTTTCTTTTTTTATTTCTTTTTTATCGGCATAATAATCCATTGAGATGTTAAATAACTTTGAGAGTAAAAACACACATAACGAAACAACTGCAATGAAAAGAATATCATAGAAGATTACACTTGCACCTACAAGAAAATTATATGTTTCGGGAGATAAAATTTTCTTTAATCGTTTTTCACTCTCTACCTGATTCATGAAATAATTAGACGAGAAATAAAGTCCGATAACCCAAAAAGCTCTATTGTCAAATTTAATCAGGACATTTATAATTAAATCATCAAGTTTGGTTTGAGTCTTTTTGAAAAGTGGTTTTAAGATGAGTCGTAGAATTAAGTTGAAGATTTTCCCTGAAATAAGAACTAGAGCTAATATGAAAATGGATATTAAAATATCAGTGAGAATGACGTTGTTTATGACTTTTTCGAGGTAATCAAAAAAGTTCAGGATTTGAGAATTCATTTTCTGCTACCAGGCTTAATTATGGGAATTTCTTGGTTGCATAAAGGACAGTTATCGGGATTGAAGGTTTCTGCAGTGATTTTAATAGTACTGAAAAACGGAAAGTCCTGATCAGGTTTTTCTTTTGTTCGATCTACTATTGACCCGAGTCCAATGGCAACTCCTCCAAATTTTTGAACGACTTCAAGAACTTCTTTAGTTGATTTGGCAGTGGTAACCACATCTTCACAAATCAAAACCCTTTCATTTTCTTTAAGAGTGAATCCACGGCGAAGAGTCATAAATCCATCACTTCTCTCTGTAAAAATGGAACGTTTGTTTAGAAGTCTTGCCACCTCCTGTCCGACTAAAATTCCACCAAGAGCGGGTGAGATTACTGTTTCAAAGTCAAAGTCTTTGAAGAAGTCGGCAATTTCACGGGCAAATAATTCGGCATACTTTGGATATTGTAAAACCAGGGCACATTGAAAATAAATATTACTGTGAAGACCCGAACTGAGTAGAAAATGTCCTTCTTGAAGTGCTCCGGTTTCCTTGAAGATGGTAAGTTTTTCTTCGCGAGTCATCAACTTAATAGATTAAATCAATGGCTTTTGCTAGATCAATATCTTTCTTAGTGACACCACCAACAGAATGAGTGGCAAGAGAAATTGTAACGTTTCTATAATTGAAAATTTTGATATCAGGGTGATGATTTTTTTCCTCTGCAAGGTTAGCTATTTTATTAACAAAATTTATTGCTTCCATAAAATTTGGAAAGACAAAATTCTTTTGTATTTCGTTGTAAAGAAAACTCCAATTATTCAGTCCTTTCAAATAAGTTTCAATTTCATGTTCTGATAATTTTTCCATATAGACTCCAGGTTTTGTATAAATATAGAAAAATCGAATTTAATTTCTCATATCTTTTTGTAAAGAAAATTCAAAAAAGTCAGGATTTCCGATTTTATCTTCAATAGAACAAGCACTGTAGAGCATGACTTTCTTAATTTTTTTTCTGAGTGAGCAGGTAAAGCAGTAAGTTCTAAAAATTGAATTATATTATGCTTGTAGCCAGATGAAAGCATTTTAGATTGTTTAAGCTGGTTAAAGTAATTTTAAGAA
>CAKZPH010000255.1 GCA_937138605.1 uncultured Ignavibacteriales bacterium | reverse complement strand
AACTAATAAGGAATTACCTTTTACATATAGCAAAAAATTATCGTGGAAGAACTAAATTTTCTAATACAAAGTTCTATTTTGCTGGTAAATTTTTAAGAAAATTAAAATGAATTTGCAATGTTAATTAAAATAGTAATTTACCTGGGTTGTATTGATTATGAAAGGTTTTTCATTTGCTCATATGACATTGAGTTGTTTGTTATTGTCAATAAAATCTCTTTTGGCTAACTTGAATTAGAAATTGGTTTTTTAGATGAAAGAATGCGTATTCTGTAAAATAATTAATGGTCAGTATCCATCGGAAGTAGTATATGAAACCGAAAACATTCTTTCTTTTCTTGATGTTAATCCAATTAATCACGGTCATACCTTAATTGTCCCTAAACAACATATAGAGGATTTTCACAGTTTGCCTACTGATTTGTTAAATGAACTAATTCAAACAACCTCTATAGTAACGAAAGCGATTTTAAAATCTTTTAATCCCGACGGATATAACATTTTTTGTAATAACGGTCATTATGCAGGACAATCGGTATTCCATTTTCATTTTCACATAACACCAAGATTTCGTTTTGATGGTATCAAATTCAAACCGAATGTTAAACGATATAAAAATGATGAAATGAAACTTGTTGCGGAAAAAATTCGTGAAATGATATCAAATTGAAGGAGGATAAATATGGAAAGAAAAATTCGCGTATTAATTGCTAAAGCTGGTTTAGATGGACATGATAGAGGGGCAAAAGTTATAGCGGCAGCGTTAAGAGATGCTGGAATGGAGGTTATTTATACAGGACTTAGACAAACTCCCGAAATGATAGTTGAAACTGCTTTACAAGAAGATGTGGATGTGATTGGAATTAGCATTTTGAGTGGAGCTCATATGACTATCTTCCCAAAAGTCTTGAAACTTATGAAAGAAAAGGGTTTGGATGACGTTCTTCTGACTGGTGGTGGAATAATTCCCAAAGAAGACATTATAAATCTGAAAGAAATGGGAGTTGGTGAGCTCTTTACTCCAGGTACATCAACAAAAGAAATTATTAACTACATCAAAAAATGGTTTTATGAAACTAAAACAAAACAACATGTCAATGGTTAAAATAACTTTCTACATTTTGATTTTCTTTTCGATCAATTTGCTTGGTCAGGAAATCTTTAAGGATAAAATTTACGGTTACTCAATTTCTTTATCAAAAACTAAAAGTGAAAAATTTAATCTCGTAGTGTCTAAAAATGATCGTAAACTCCTGAATCTTACTTTTCCTGTAATTCAACTCTACCTGTATAATCTTGATTCTGATGAAAATGACGAATTGATCCTGGTGAAAAGATATCTGGAGAATGCAGACACTCTTAACACATTACTTATATATAAATTCTTTCCTTCATTTCGTTTTTGTGATTCAATTCAACTCGGAAAATATTTTCCTGAATTCATAAAATTTGATTTCGAAAAACCTTACCTTTTGAAAGTATATCACTTCGAGATCGAAGAATATTTCAAAAGCACATTACCTGATCTACCTTTTGCATTTTACACTTTGGCTAATTGCGAACTAAAAATTGAGAATGAGGAGTCCTTTGAGGCATATGAGGCAGAGATTTATTATTTAATTGATCAAATATATCAACTCAAAAAAAATTTATCCTGCGATGATGAAAATAAAAAAGCGGATTTGCAGAGATTGCTTGCCTGTATTTATGTGAATCTTCTGAATTCAGAGATAGCAATTCGTTTTAACGATATTTTAAAGGAAAATTACAATTGCCCCGATGCTATTGAGTTCTATTCTAAACTAAAAGAGATATATGAATGAGGAGAAATAAATCAAAATGAAAATGAATTGGGGAAAATATGTCGGTTATGAAGTTAATGTTATTATGAAAGAATATTATGGAGTTGTTCAAACTGAAAATATGACTGACCCATTTTTTGAAATTGTTATCAAGTCAGGGGTTTTAAAAGAAGTTTACGAAGATGGGTTATTAATAATAGGAAAGTTTCAAAATAGATTTATTGAATCTTTTATCCCCTTTGAAAGTATTAAATGTGTTGATATTATTCACCCGCAAGAAGAATCATGATATTTTTTGTTTGGCTAGTTTTAATTTCCAATCAACTTTTAGCATCTGGAATAGAAATCAAAGGACTGAGAACTTATTCAATTAAAAATGAAATTTATCCGCCAATAATTATTTATAATGACTTAAATGAAAATGGAATTGAAGACACAACTAATGATCATATTGTTATTGAATTTGATATTGTTTCCGTCTTGAAACCAAATCTGCAAATTAACTTTCAACTTTGTGATAAGAATTGGGAGCCTGTTGATAATATTTTTCTTAAAAATTTTGGAAAAGATAAATTTTATAATCTTCAATTCACTTCTGCTGCATTTGGAGTAAAAACTTATAACTATACTTTCAAACAAACTTTTCCTGATGAAAGAAATCAAATAACTTTCCCTTTCTCCGGTAAATACCGTTATCTTATCACGGAATTCAACAACGAAAATAAAATCTATGGAATTGGCTATTTTATCGTAGTGTATCAGGAATTCCGTACTTTAACAAATTTTTTTAAGGAGGTTATCGACGATACTTTATATGAGCTAATGGATTTTAATCGTCGACATCGAATCCAAGTAGACGTATACATTCCCAAAGGTTACGATGCAGGTAGACAAAACGAAATTGAAATAATTCAAAATCAGAAATTCTTTAATTCATACTTTATAAAATTTGATACGCGTAGTAAATATCAATATAGCCAGTATCGTGGAATTAATATCAAACGATATATTAAAAGAAATATCTTTCCAGTTAATGAATATCGTCAACTTAACTTAATGGATTATAATAAATATCCAAATGATAAACTTTTAACATCTTTTGATGGCATAGATGTATCTCGAAAATTTTATTTCGATGGAAATGATTTTAATGGTGGCACGAAATATTATCAAAATCGTGATATCTATAATGAGTATCTTAATTACAAGTTCGAGTTGATTTTTCCTAATAGTGGATTGTCTGTATACATAGTTGGAAGTTTTAATAATTGGAAGATTGAAGAAAAATATAAGATGAATAAAGTAGATAATTATTATTCATTGATTCTTCAGCTCAAAAGAGGAATTTATGACTATCAATACGTAACAAGGAGGAACGATGATAATGATGATCAGATAAACTGGATGGATGTGGAAGGCAATCATTGGAATACAAGAAATAAGTACTATATAATTGTTTACTATAAAGATCCCGCCTTGAATGATTATGAAAAAATAGTTGCGATTTCAGAAATAGAATCAATTTGAGAAAATTATGAATGAAATAAAAATTGGAATTATAGGACTTGGTCATTTGGGGAAATTACATTTGAAAAACTTATTAGAATTAGACAATGCTACTTGTAGTGGTATTTTTGAGATAGACAAGGAAAAAGCAAAATCTATTTCTGAAGAGTTTAAGATAAAATTTCATAATGACCTTGAGACTTTAATTGAGAGCTCAGATGCAATAATAATTTCTGTTCCCACTTCTTTTCATTTCGAAGTAGGAAAGATTGCACTGGAAAAGAAACGACACATTTTCATCGAAAAACCAATTACCGTTACAGTAGATGAAGCAAATGAACTTATCAGTATAGCAAAGGAAAACGGGTGCTTAATTCAAGTTGGTCATATTGAACGGTTTAATCCGGCTTTACTGGCTTTAGAGAAGTATAATTTAGAACCGATGTTTATTCAGAGTGATCGACTTTCACAGTTCAATCCACGTGGCACTGACGTAGCAGTTATTCTTGATCTAATGATTCACGATATTGATATTATACTTCACCTGGTGAAAAGTGATGTGGAAAAAATTGATGCAAATGGAGTAGCCGTAGTTTCGAATAGCATTGATATAGCAAACGCAAGAATTCAATTTAAGAATGGATGTGTTGCTAACGTTACGGCTAGTAGAATTTCACAAAAAAAGATGAGAAAGATGAGAATGTTTCAACGTGATGCATATATTGCTATCGATTTTTTACAGGGAATTTCAGAGATCTATAAATTAGTAAATCCCGATGAGGAATTTATAGGGATTAGCTACGGTGTAATTGGTACAGGTGAAAAGAGAAGGCGAATAATTTATGAACAACCAGAAATCCCAGTAGTAAATGCAATGAAGTATGAACAGGCAATGTTTGTTAAATCGATAAAAGAGAACCTACCACCAATTGTTTCTGGTGAAGACGGCAAAAAGGCATTGGAGGTAGCACAGTATATTATTGATGTTATCGAAAAAGGTAAAGTTAACAAAAAATTAACAAACTGATTTTTTTCAGTTATTGAAAAATAAGTTATTCAACAATAAATTTGACAATAAACAGTAAAAATGATGGAGATTATATGAAACACTTTTATATGTTTTTATTAATTTTATTCTTCCAATCGTCTTTCTCTCAAGAACCAGAAAAATTTTATAACATTGATATTTTAGGTAACTTTTATGTTGGATTCCCACAAAAAGAATTTAAATCAAATGTTGAAAGAAATGGTTTTGGTATTAACTTCGAAGGATTTTGGACACCGAGTAAAGATCAGCCTTTCGCAGTAGGCATTAATTTAGGGTTTCTTAATTATGGGACACGAACAAGACAAGAACCGTTTAGTTATACAATTCCAGATGTTTTTGTAAACGTGACAAACTCAAACAATTTAATTAATTATCATATTGGTTTTATGGTAAAGCCAAACTGGGCTCCCTTCAAACCATATGTTCAAGGACTATTTGGGGGTTCATACATTTACACCGAAACTAAAATTGAAAAACAATTGAACAATGAAGAAATTGCTACTTCTACAAATTTTGAAGATTACGCATGGAGTTACGGTGGAGCTATCGGAATGATGTTTAGAGTTTATAAATCTAAAGAAACGCAAAAACCAGATCAGGTAAATTCCGTATGGATAAATGTCAAAGCAAGCTATCTTTTTGGTAGTGAAGCAGAATATTTAAAAGAAGGTTCAATTAAATACATTGGTAGCGGAAAAGTTCAGTACGATGTATTAAAATCAAGAACAGATTTGTTTGGAATACACATCGGAGTAACCTTAAATTTCTAATAACATAATTCAAAAAAATTCAAAATAGAAAATAGAAAGCAGTATTATTAATGATAAAAAAAATTATCTTTATCTCCTTCATAATCACTTATATTTTAATCTTTTCAAGTTGTGCCATTTTCAAACAGGCGGTGAATATCTCACGCTTGAAATTTAAATTAAGCAGTATAAGTAACTTCACTCTAAGTGGAATTTCAATTTCACAAAAAGCTTCACTAAGAGACTTTTCTATTCTTGATGTTACTCAACTTATGAATAATTTTCAAAAAGGTATTTTTCCCGTTTCATTTACATTAAACATTGAAGCCTATAATCCAAATACTGAGGGGGGATTTTCTCGACAAAATATTGACATTTATGATTTTAAATGGAGCCTGATAATTGATTCAATTGAAACTGTAAGTGGAAATATAGAAAAACCAATTTCAGTTCCTGGTACAGGTGAAACAACTATTTTTCCTATTCGTGTAGAATTAGATTTAATAAAATTTTTTAAGGACCACGGTTTTGATGGAATTATTAACTTAGCTCTTGGTCTCGGTGGAAAAAATTCAAATCTTCAAAGAATTGTTTTGAAAGCACAGCCAACTATTATGACGCCCTTGGGCAAAATAAAATATCCAG
>CAKZPH010000254.1 GCA_937138605.1 uncultured Ignavibacteriales bacterium | reverse complement strand
ACATCAGACATTGTCTTTTCTACGTCTTTCAGGTTTTAACTTCATTAATTAAAGTCGAAATGTATTCATAGGCTTTAGTTGCGACACGTAACTAAAGCCTTTTTTGTTGTATTATTAAAAACTATTATGTAATTAACTCTCACAGTTCAATGGCTACATTTTTTAATCATTCCTTTGACATAAATAAAAAGGAGTTTTATGAGATAAATTTTAGTACTGTTAAAATTTTAATCAGCATTTTTCATTTTCTAACTTTGTGTTATGAAAAAGTTCTTAAAACCTATTTTAATTGCATTTGGATTAATATTCTTTACTGTTGGAATGATAGGGATTTTTGTTCCTGGATTACCAACAACTATATTTATGATTCTTGCAGCATATTGTTTTATAAGAAGTTCGGAAAAACTTTATAAGATGGTGATAAGTAACAAAATTTTCGGTTACAAAGTCCGACATTTCATAGAAACTAAAACAATTCCTTTGCGAGGTAAAATACACTCCATCTCGGCAATGTGGATATTTGGTCTATTATCACTTTACCTTATAAATGCTAGTCTTGTAACAATTATTATCGTTGTTGGTCTGGTAATTATCGGTACAATAGTGGTTTTATCATTTCCAACATCTCAAGATTATAATAACTGCGACAAATAATTTTAATAAATTAATGAAAATGAAACTGCTCAATCGAGTTGTTTCACTTCCTCGGGCGTTATCAAAGCTAGGTTATTGTTCTCGTTCAAAAGCAATGGAATTAATTAATAATGGCTTGGTTAAAGTGAATTCAAAAATTTATTTAGACGTAAAGCGTAGAGTAAATCTGGATGAAGATATCATTCAGGTAAAGAATGAAAGATTAGAATTGAAAGAAAAAATTTGCATAATGCTTAATAAACCAAAAGGGCTAATTACCACTGCTCGTGATGAAAAAAATCGAGATACAGTGTTCAAATGTTTTGAAGGTTATAATATTGGTTATATTTTTCCTGTGGGAAGATTGGATAAAGCAAGTGAAGGATTGTTGCTTTTCACTAATGATTCAAAATGGGCGGAAAAAATATTAAATCCAGAATCTCACGTTGAAAAAGTTTACCATGTTCAACTAAATATTATACCTGATGGAAATATCATCCAAAAATTAATTGATGGAGTTGAAGTTAATAATGAATTATTGAAAGTTAAGCATGTAAAAGTAATTCGAAGTGGGCACAAAAACAGCTGGATCGAAATAACTTTAGAAGAGGGGAAAAATAGACAAATACGGAAAATGCTTTCTGCACTTGATGTAAAGGTTTTGAGATTAATTAGAATTGCTATTGGAAGATTAAAACTTGGGGACTTAAAAAAAGGTGAATTTAGATCTTTAAGTAAAACCGAAGCTGAATCAGTATTAAATTAAGAATTTAATTTACAAATTTTAATTTGATATGTTTGTTCATCTCCATATTCATTCGAATTATTCGTTTTTAACCGGAGCAATACGAATTGAAGACTTGATTTATAGAGCTAAAGAATCAGGTATGAATGCTCTTGCTTTAACGGATACAAATGGCATGTATGGATTAATTGACTTTGCTAAACTTGCCCTTGAAGAAGGTATCAAACCAATTTTAGGAGTTCAAATTATTGAAGAACAAAATCCAGAAATTCACACAGTACTTCTGGCTAAAAATAGAGAAGGTTATTCAAAAATCTGTAAAATTATAACAGAACGTCAGCTTAATGATAAATTTTCACTTGTTGATGTATTAAAAAATCACTTTTTCAATTACAAAGATGACATAGTAACCCTCACATCATCAATAAAATTGTTGCAATTATTAAAGAAGGACTTAGACATTAATAAGCTTCGAAATATTTACATAGAATTGTTTTCGGTAAAAAAGAACAATCCACTCTCTTTATCAATAAGAAAAAAGTCACGTGAATTATATGATTTTGCAAAAGAAAATCATTTACCAATTGTTGCAACAAATCCAGTGTATTTTTTGAAACGGGAAGATTATTTAATTCACAAAGTATTATTAGCCATTAAATTTAATACTACACTTTCTCATGTTGAATATGTTCTAAAAAATATTGTTGATTCACAATCA
>CAKZPH010000253.1 GCA_937138605.1 uncultured Ignavibacteriales bacterium | reverse complement strand
GTTAAAAAAACTTTTCATGATATAAAAAAAATAAACCTGAATGGAAAATTGCAAGAAATTCTAAGTAAAGGATTAGAAAGTTATAATGCATTTTTTAGTATATCAGATGAACAAATCCTTTACTCCTTTCTTACTCCCTGGCTTGCCCTCAATGAAAAGAATTATGAGCAATATCAGAAACTTGGCTCATGGCTTAAGAGAAAAGATCTTTTGGAAAAGGTTCTTATCGGCAATATTATTTCGATTTCAAAGAGCCTCGGATATACTGTTCCAGCGCCGATTAATGTAAAAATAATCAATCTGAAAAAAGTGACCACTAGGCTGAAAGAAACTTTCATGCAAGGTTTTCTCGGTAATTTCTCGGTGAACTTTGAAATACCTGATTATTGGGGGATCGGGAAATCGGTCTCAAGAGGATTTGGAACAGTAATTAAAAAGGAATTTTCTTCAGCAAATAGGAATTTAATCTAAAACGCTTATTTAATCACTTTTTATTATTCTGATTGAAAATTCAATTAGTCATAAACACCTACGGTTCTTATCTCCATAAAGAAGGAGATTGTTTCAAAGTCAAAACTGATGAAAAAGTTTATGAAATATCCTGTAAAAAGGTTTCCTCAATATTGATTTCAACTGCGGCGTATATAACCACTGATGCTATCAAGATGTCCTTGGAGAATAACATTGATATTGTCTTTGTTGATGAATATGGTGAACCGTATGGAAGAATATGGCATCCAAAGCTTGGGAGTACAACTTTAATTCGGCGTCGACAACTGGAAATAGCCGACACAGAAGTTGGTTTTAATCTTGCCCTTGAATGGGTTAAAACAAAATTTAATAATCAAATAGAATTTCTAAAGGAATTAAGAAAGACAAGAACCCAAAAATCTGCTGAAATTACTGCTTATATTGAAAAACTTGAAAATGTAATGAGCAAGCTCGATACCCTTTCAGGCTCAATTGAAGATTGTCGTGGTTCTATTATGGGCATAGAAGGTGTAGGCGGAAGAATTTATTTTGAAGCATTAAGTTTTCTTATGCCTGATAGATTTAAATTTGAAGGAAGAAGTCGAAATCCAGCTAAAGATGAATTTAATGCCCTGTTAAATTATGCATACGGAATTCTCTATTCAAAGGTTGAGAAAGCTTGTATTATTGCAGGGTTAGATCCTTACGTCGGTTTTATTCACACTGATAATTATAACAAAAAATCTCTTGTGTTTGATTTAATTGAGAATTATCGTATATGGGCAGATAAAGTGGTGGTAAATTTATTTGCTTCTCGAAAGGTGAAGGTTGAACATTTTGATAAAATTCCAGATGGGTTAATTCTTAACAAAGATGGAAAAGCAATGTTAATTAGTGAATTTAATATATTCATGGATGAAACAATTAGATACAGAGGTAGAAATGTTAAACGTGATAATGTCATTCAATTAGATTGTCATCGCATTGCTAATATGTTAATTGGAGCTAAAGATGAAAAAGAGCGATAATCTTGTCTGGGTTATTTATGATATAACTAATGATAAAGTAAGAAATAAAATAGCAAAGGTATGTAAGGATAAAGGATTATATCGAGTGCAAAAGTCCGCTTTTTTAGGGACCCTTAACAAAAATCAACTTGATGAATTAAAGATAATGTGCGAAGATATTATTGATCAGGAAGTTGATTCGGTTTACATCTTTCCTATGTGTGAAGAAGATTTTAAGAAGGTAAAATTACTTGGACAGGCATTTGATAAGAATCTGGTTACAGAAGAAATAAAGGCATTATTTATATGAATTTAGATTTTGAATATTCATCAATTTCGTTTGATACTGAAGCAACACCAATGATAACGCCTTCAGATGTTGTAGAGCATCTTTTCTGTCCACGTTATACATATTTTTTGAATTGTTTGAAGATACCACAGCATGAGGAATTAAGATACAAGGTATTAAAAGGTCGTGAGTTACATGACCGCAAAGAAAAAGAAAACAAGGAGTATTTGCGTAAGAAGATTGGATGTATAAAGAAGGGATTGAGTGTATATCTGGCTTCTCCAAAAATAAGGGTAAGAGGAGTGGTGGACGAGGTGCTTACACTAAATGATGGAACTATGGCTCCACTGGATTACAAATACACTGAATACAATGAATATCTTTTTAGGACTCATAAATTTCAATCAGTTCTCTATGCTTTGCTCATAAAAGAAATTTACAATAAACCTGTGAAAAGAGGATATATTTGTTACGTCCGTGGAAAAGCTGTTTTAGCGGAGATACTTTACAAACCAGCTGATTTTGAGTATATTCTTAAAGTAATAGATAAAATCTTTAAGATTATTTACAATGGTTATTTTCCAGAGCGGACACCTTACCGAAATAGATGTATAGATTGTTGTTACAGGAATATTTGTGTTTAATATGGTTATTTGATATTTTAAGTATTATAAAAATAAAAACTTGACTGTTGTGCAAGAATTATTTGAGTGCGCTCTTTGACATCTTGTAAGTCCTTATAAAACAACGCTTTAGAAAAATTTTGGCTCTGCAAACTGTCCAAAAAACGACCTTAAAAATGGTGATTTTTAATGGAAAATTTAGAAAAAATACCACGAGTAAATTTTCAGAAACTCCTGAAATTACAAGCACTTACAGGAAAAATGGATTTTTAGATCATGTTCCAATAAAACAAGGATTGAAACACGCCTAAAGACGTTAAACAAATGCTAAAATCAAATTTTTAGATCATGTTCCAATAAAACAAGGATTGAAACGCTATTAATTCATTAGTATATATTGTTGTTGGAATATTTTTAGATCATGTTCCAATAAAACAAGGATTGAAACTTTAACGGAAATTTAATTTGGATAGATTTTATTTTTTTTTTAGATCATGTTCCAATAAAACAA
>CAKZPH010000252.1 GCA_937138605.1 uncultured Ignavibacteriales bacterium | reverse complement strand
TGTTATTAAAACGAAATTAATCATGAATTGAAATTGCTTTCAAGAAACATCATTCTTTGCTTATTTGATTTAATATGATAGATGGTTTTTAATTCATTATACTCCAGGTTAAATTAAGGCATTTTTGTTTGAGATTGCGTTATTTGTAAATAACATTAAACTTATTTTTTGGTTATTTGCAGTACCAGTTTTTGAAAAGGAAAAACTTTTATTTCTATCATTAATCATGGAACAAAAGCGGAAATTTTAAATACACAATAATATGGAAAAATTAATTCATTAGATTTAGCAATCAAATCAATTAAATTTGTAAGTATGAAGGTTATCGAACAATTAAATAGATACGATAAGTCCAAACCTGTTGTAGTGGCAATGTCTGGTGGTGTGGATTCTTCAGTTGCAGCAGTTTTATTAAAACAGGCAGGTTTCGATGTTATTGGAATTACTATGAAAACATGGGGCTTTATGGAGGTAGGAGGTGCACCAAAACATGAAAGTGGTTGCTGTTCACTTGACGCTATCTTTGATGCTAAAAGTGTTGCCGTTCAGTATAATTTCCCACACTTTACTATTGACTTTACTGAGAACTTCAAAAAATCGGTAATTGAAAACTTCATAGACGAATATTTGCATGGTAGAACACCTAATCCATGTGTAATTTGTAATCGTGAGGTAAAATGGGGGGACTTAATAAAAGAAGTAGAAAAATTTGGTGCATATTACATTGCTACTGGACACTATGCAGAAATAATTTATGATGAGAAAGCAGAACGATATAAAATCAGGTCTGATTTTCGAAATAGAAAAGATCAAGCATATGCGCTTTGGGGACTAACTCAAGAATATTTAGCTAGAACAATTTTTCCTTTATCCAGATTAACAAAGGATGAAGTTCGTCAATTGGCAAAAGAGTTTAATATTCGTCCTGCAAACAAACCTGAAAGTCAGGAAATTTGTTTTGTTGCTGATAATGACTATGGAAGATTTTTAAGAGAAAAATTTCAAGAAAGAAATATTGGGATTTCTAAAGGGGATTTGATTTATCACGGTAAAAAAATCGGTGAACACGAAGGAATTCCTTTTTACACAATTGGGCAACGAAGAGGGCTTAACGTAGCATTAGGTAAACCTGTTTATGTTAAATCAATTTTGATTGACAAAAATATAATCGAATTAGGTGATGCTGATGAGCTATTGTGTAAATCTTTCTCAATAGAAAAGATAAATTTTGTTTCAGTTGGTAAATTGAGTACGGAGGAGGAAGTTCTAGTTAAAGTAAGGTATCTGGATACTCCAACTTGTGGGAAAGTTGGAAGTGTAAGTGAAAATGAGATAACAGTAGATTTAATCGATCAAAAAAGAGCGGTAACTCCAGGTCAAAGTGCTGTATTATATGACATTGATGGATTTGTATTAGTTGGTGGAATAATTAAAAGAGTTTTGACAGATGGCAGAAAAACTGATCAATAAAATCACCTATATATCCATGGTGATAATGGCGGTCGTTCTCGTTTTAATGTGGACAGATAGGTTTCCTATGCAATATTCATTCGTAATGATTATTTTTGCATCAATAGTTTTATTACTTAGGATAGGTTTAAGATTATACAATTTAATTCAAAAGAAGTGAGGTGTAGCGTTCGCGGAAAAGTCAAAACATACAAATGGAAGGCTGAATGCAAAAGTATTGGTGCTTAATCAAAATTACGAAGCCTTAACTATCTGCAACACCAAAAAAGCGATCGTTTTACTTTTAACCGATCGAGCTGAAATAATTGCCCAACGAGATGGTTTGATGATTCGTTCCCCTAGTATTACTTTGCCATTCCCGAGTATTATTAGGCTCGATAAGTATGTTCACGTACGCTATAAACAAGTTATGCTTTCGCGGAAAAATATCTTGAGGCGAGATAATTATAAATGTCAATATTGTGGGCGGTCTGATTTACCATTGACTATTGATCACGTTGTTCCAAAATCAAGAGGTGGTCAGGACCTTTGGGAAAATCTGGTTGCTGCATGCATAAAATGTAACAATAAAAAGGGTGATAGAACTCTAGAAGAAGCCAACATGAAATTAATAAGAAAACCATTCAGGCCAAGTCATATAATGTTTCTTAAACATTTTGTCGGTCAAGTTGACGAACGCTGGAAACCTTACCTTTATTTATCTTAACATATAAATTAAGATAATAAACTCTTACCTATAAAAATTTTCGTAAATTTGTTATAAACACTTAATTGTTCTAAATACGTATTAATCATTTATTCAAAGATTAAACTATGTCAGTTTAAATAATTATCAATTTATTAAATCGATTTTACTATTACTTTTAATAAATGGTTTATGCTAAAATTTTAACCCTGTTTAAAGTTAATTACAATACTTGATTTTTAGATAAAGTGGAGAGTTATAATTAATGAATGATAAAAAAATCATCTTAAGTGGGATGAGACCCACAGGAAAACTTCACATTGGTCATTTTGTTGGTGCTTTGGAGAATTGGATTAAATTCCAGGACGATTACCAGAATTACCATCTCATTGCCGATTATCATGTTCTCACAACTTCTCTTGATACATCAACTATTGAAAAAGATACACTTGAAATGGCAATTGATTGGATTGCATCCGGAATTAATCCAGAAAAGAGTCCCGTCTTTAGACAATCAAAGATAAAAGAACACGCTGAATTGCACTTAATTTTTTCAATGCTAATAACAGTAAGTCGTCTGGAGAGAAATCCAACTGTTAAAGAACAAGTCCGGGA
This sequence comes from uncultured Ignavibacteriales bacterium, assembly GCA_937138605.1. GTDB lineage: Bacteria > Bacteroidota > Ignavibacteria > Ch128b > Ch128b > CAKZPH01. Next base: position 20,319 of record CAKZPH010000252.1, on the reverse strand, counting down.
CTTGAAGATTGAAAACATTACGTATGGACATCTTGGATATCCTGTTTTGCAAGCAGCTGATATTTTGCTTTATAAGGGAAATTATGTTCCAGTTGGTGAAGATCAGGTTCCACATATCGAAATAACAAGAGAAATCGCTCGTAGATTTAATCAAACCTGGGGTGAGGTTTTTCCAGAACCAGAGCCCTTGCTCAGTAATTTTGCGAGATTGCCTGGACTTGATGGCAACGCAAAGATGAGCAAATCACTAAACAATGCGATACTGATTTCTGATAAGCCTGATGAAATCAAACAGAAATTAAGAAAAGCTGTTACTGACCCCCAAAAAATAAGAAAAAATGATCCGGGAAGACCAGAAATTTGTCTTGTTTTTACTTACCATAAAAAATTTAATTCCGACGAATTAAACGAAATTGAAGCAGGTTGTAGAAGTGGAAAATTGGGATGCGTGGAGTGTAAATTAAAATGTTCAATGAAAATTATTGATTTTTTTTCGCCGTTTCGAGAAAAGAGAGCAAGTTTAGAAAATAGAATTGATGATATTAAGGATATTTTAGTGATGGGTGAAGCAAAGGCAAGGGAAGTTGCAAGCAAAACAATAACTGAAGTTCGCGAAAACATGAAATTTGGTTAATGGGTAATCAAACTTACAAAGTTTCGTTAAAAGATTTTGAAGGACCTCTTGATCTGCTTCTATTCTTTATAAAAAGAGATGAATTGGATATTTATGATATTCCAATCTCTAAAATATTAAAGGAATTTATGGAGTATCTCCATTTTATTGAGGAGTTGGATCTTGAGGTTGCTGGTGAATTTATAATGATGGCAAGCACTCTTATGCAAATTAAAGCAAGGATGCTGTTACCACGAGAGGTAAATGATAAAGGAGAGGAAATTGATCCCCGAGAAGAACTTATAAATCGTTTGATTGAATACGTGAGATATAAAGAAATAACAACTCAACTTTCAGAACTAGAAGCTGAGCGAAGAAAAATCACTTTCAGGAAATATTTTAAAAATGATGAAGCAACACCACCACACGATTTTGAGGTTTTACTCAAGAACATTACGCTTTTTGATCTGGCCAAAGCCTTCAAACGAGTTATTGAATCTTTACCTAAAGTGACAGAACATACAGTTCAAAGACCACTTGTAAGTGCCGAAGATCAAATTGAGTATGTAATGAATAAACTCGAAGCTAAGGGTGAAATAGATTTCAAAGAATTAGTGGAAGGTATGCATGATAAATTACGAATTATTGTGACATTTATTGTTTTACTTGAATTAGTAAAAAATAATGTAATTTCTATAATTGGTGGAGAGGAATTTAATAATTTTGTAATTAGAAAATTATGAATGAAAGTTTAGAACACATAGTAGAGGCACTTATTTTTGCATCTGATGAACCAATCGATGCAAATTCGATAGCTGGTATCATAAAAAGTGTATTAAAAAGTGATGAGATGGATTTAATCTTAGAAGTTGAGAAAGCCATTATGAGCTTAAACAAATTCTATGAGGATTCAAAATGTGCATTTAGGATAATTAAAATTGCGGGAGGTTATCAGTTTTCCACTAGACCTGAATACTCTCGTTTTGTCGGATTTATGAATACAGAAAAACGAAAGAAACGATTATCCCAATCAGCCTTGGAAACCCTTGCAATTATCGCTTATAAACAACCAATTACTAAACCTGAAATAGAAAAAATTCGTGGAGTAAGTGCTGATTATATTTTATCTACACTACTAGAAAAAAATTTAATTTGCATCAAAGGCAGGGCTGATACGGTAGGACGACCTCTTCTATATGGTACAACTGATGAGTTTCTCAAATATTTTGGTATCAACGACATAAGTGAATTACCTAAACCAAGAGAAATTGAAGAAATTTTAAATGATGAAAAATTTCTCGAACAAAAGAAAAAATTACTTATGAATATGATTGAAGATGATTTTGAACCTACTTTAAATTTTGAAGAAGATTCGGGTGATAATAACCATGGAAAAGACCAGATTGAATAAATTTTTATCATGGGCTGGAGCATCATCTCGTAGAAATGCAGATAAACTTATAGAACAGGGCCGAATTATAGTTAATGGTAAAGTAGTACGTGATTTTGGTTATAAAATCGATCCTGAAAAAGATGTTGTGATGTTGGACGGTGAAAGAGTAAAGCCCAAAAGTCACGTTTATTATCTTTTCCATAAACCTGCGGGTTATATCACCTCATTGAAGGATGAAAGGGGAAGAAAAACAATATTTGAAATTTTTCGAGTTCCTCAACGTGTTTTTCCCGTTGGACGACTAGATCGTGATACGACTGGAGTACTTCTTCTTACGAACGATGGTGATTTCGCTAACTTTATGATGCATCCAAAAAATAAAATTCCGAGGGAATATTTGGTAAAACTTGATAAACCACTTACTGAAAACATAATTCGTCAGTTAAAAAAAGTTCATTTATCTGATGGTGTGGTTGAAGTAGAAGAGCTAACAATACTTGATCAAAATAAACAAAAGGTTAAGATATTATTGAGAGAAGGTAGAAATCGAGTCGTTAAAAGGATATTTGCAAAGTTTAACTATAAGGTGATTGCACTACATAGAATAAGTTACGCAAGTTTTACTGTAGCTCATATTCCGGTTGGAAAGTGGGTTAAAATTCCAGTTTCAGAAATTAAAAACGCGATCAAAAGATATGAAAACAAGTAAAATATTTTTCTTTTTGTTTCTTTTGTCAAGTCTTTCTATTTATTCTCAAGGAAATAAGATAGAAAAATCAGACTCACTCTTTATTGTTAAATATAGGGATATTAGTGAATTTTCAAGAGTGCTTGATGATATTTTTAACGACCCAGCATTTTCAAATGCTCATTGGGGAGTAGTAATACAATCATTAAACACAGGTGAATATTTTTATAAGAGAAATGAGCATAAGAATTTCATGCCCGCTTCTAATATGAAGCTTTTCACAACTGCACTTGCTTTACTCCAATTGGGACCAGATTATAAGTACAAAACAACTTTATATATTGATGGGAAAATAAAACGTGATGAGATATACGGTGATCTAATTTTACGAGGTATTGGTGATCCTACAATGTCAGGTAGATTTTATAACAATGATGCTCTTTATGTTTTTAATAAATGGGCAGATTCATTAATCAATTTAGGTATTAAGGATATTAACGGTAATATAATTGCTGATGATGATGCTTTCGAAGAAGAATCATTAGGAAATGGTTGGTCATGGGATGATGAGACCTTCTCTTATTCGGCTATATCAGGAGCAGTATGTTTTAATGATAATTGCATTAACTTGACAATAAAACCTTCTGAGAAAGTTGGGAAAAAAGCTATTATATTAACTTACCCTTCGACAAAATTTGTCACGATATTAAATGAGGTTATAACAGTAAAAGACGATTCAGTTACAAATGTGGATTTTTATAGAGAAAGAAATACAAATATTATTCACTGTAATGGAACTATAAGAAAATCTGAAAAAGAAATAATATTCGCAGTTTCAGTTAATAATCCGACTAAATATACTGCATATGTTTTAAAAGAAGTATTTGAAGCGAAGGGAATAAAAGTTCGTGGTCAAGCTTACGATAATGATGAGCTAAGCAAAACTTATGATTATAAAAAATTAGCCACGTTATTTGTTCAGGAATCACCGCCACTAAAGGAAATTATAAAGGTTGTTAATAAAGTTAGTCAAAATCTTTATGCGGAGCAGCTGCTTAAGACTGTTGGATATGAAAAATTAAAATTTGGATCAATCGAAAATGGTCTAAAAGCATCGGAAAGTTTACTCACACAAATGGGAATTGACAAAGATAATATTAAAATCGTTGATGGATCTGGCCTTTCAAGGTTAAATTTACTAACACCAATGCAAATTAATTCTTTGTTAAGATTTATGTACAAATCAAAATATTTTAATGAATTTTATGAATCCTTACCAATAGCTGGAGTAGATGGTACTATACAAAATCGAATGAAAATGTCAAGAACAGAAGGTAATGTAAGAGCTAAAACAGGATACATTAATTCGGTTAGAGCACTTTCTGGTTATCTTGATACATTTGATGGTGAGAAGCTAACTTTTGTAATGATTTCAAATAATTTTCTTGTTCCTATTAGACTTTCAGAAAATATTCAAGATTTAGTATGTACATTATTAGCAAACTTTTCAAGAGGTAATAAATGAATTGCGAAAATCAAAAAATTGTACCAGAAGATATTAACGTTTTAATTAAGAGAAGGCTTGAAGAACTTGAAGAATTAAGAAGAAGAAATATAAATCCTTACCCCTATAACTACGAGGTTACACATTATTCAAGCGATATAATAAACAATTTTGCAGAACTTGAAAATAAAAATACGTCTGTTGCCGGAAGAATTATGGCAATAAGAAGAATGGGTAAGGCATCTTTTGCTCATATAATGGACTTTAAAGGTAAAATTCAAATTTACTTGAAGGCAGAAGAACTAAATGAAACCTACGATAACTTTAAATTAATGGATATTGGAGACATAATTGGTGTTAAAGGTTTTGTTTTCAAAACAAAAACTGGAGAGATCACCATTCACGTTAAAGAATTAACTTTATTGTGCAAATCAATAAGGCCTATTCCAATAGCTAAAGAAGTGATTGATGAGCAAGGAAATAAAATAATTTATGATCAATTTGCTGATAAAGAACTTAGGTATAGGCAAAGATACCTTGATTTGATAGTAAATCGCCATGTCATGGATGTTTTTCTTAAAAGAACATTAATAATAAAATCCATTCGTGATTTTTTAGACGCTCAAGGTTATTATGAAGTTGAGACCCCGATTTTACAACCTTTATATGGTGGTGCTGCTGCACGACCTTTCGTTACTCATCATCGTGCTCTTGATATGAACCTATTTTTGCGCATAGCTGATGAACTTTATCTTAAACGATTAATTGTAGGTGGATTTGAAGGGGTCTACGAAATTTCTAAGGATTTTAGAAACGAAGGGATGGATAGGGAGCATAATCCAGAATTTACCATGTTAGAATTATATGTGGCTTATAAAGATTACATATGGATGATGGATTTTGTCGAGAAATTAATTTCTAATGTAGTTCAAAAACTGTATAAGAAACTTACAATTGAAGTTGAAGGTCACTTAATTGATTTTTCACCACCCTGGAAAAGACTTTCAATGCCTGATTTATTTAAAGAGAAATTTGGTTTAGATATAATAAATGATGATGACAAAATAATTTACCAATTTGCCAAAGATAAAGAACTTGATGTAGAATCATCTCTTTCGCGAGCAAAAATTATTGATGAAATTTTTAGTGAATTAATTCAAAAAGATTTAATTCAACCAACCTTTATATACGATTATCCCATAGAACTTTCACCTCTTGCTAAAAGACATAGAGAGAAACCAGGACTTGTAGAGAGATTTGAAGGATTTATCCTTGGACGTGAAATTTGTAATGCCTTCAGCGAATTAAATGATCCTATCGACCAGAAACAAAGATTCATTGAACAAGTTAAAATGCGAAATGCTGGCGATGAAGAAGCTCATGTTTACGATGAAGATTATATTAGAGCGTTAGAATATGGCATGCCTCCTGCAGCCGGACTTGGAATTGGAATTGATAGATTGGTTATGATTTTGACAAATCAACATTCAATAAGGGATGTTATCTTATTTCCAACTATGCGTCCAGAAAAATGAAGAAGAATTTTTTAATTTTTTTGTTGTCAATATCGATTAATCTTGGATTCAATAAAGCTTATTGTAATTTTTTGATTACAACAAATGAAAAGTTAACGTCTAATGTAAATTTTAGTGATTCTTTGATAAATGATGGTAAAATTGTTTATCAAGAATTAGTGAATAACTTGTCTCTTTATCCAAATGCAGTAAATAGTTTATTTAACTTTTCAAAAACAAATGAGTTAAAGAAAATTCATGTACCTAAATTTTATTTTAATAAATCGAGTATAAACTATACAAGATTAGCTTTGGTTGGTTCTGCGACTTTATCAACCGCGTTAATAGTTCATTACTATCAAAAGAATGCTTGGTGGAAAGATCAAAGGAAAAGTTTTCATTTAATGAATGATTGGGATTACGCATTATGGAATGATAAAATTGGCCATATGTGGGGTACAACGGCACTTCAACATCTTTTTTCGTCGGCGTTGAGTTGGTCAAATGTCGATTTTGAAAAATCAATGATTTGGGGCTCTTTATTTTCGCTAGCCTATGAGTTATACATAGAAATTGAAGATGGATTTGCTCCTAACTGGGGATTTAGCCCGGGAGATGCACTATTTAATATTTTGGGAGCAGGGTATCCATTACTTCAATATTATTACCCATCGTTAAAAAACGTAAATCTAAAAATGAGTTATAAACCATCGAGACATATTAGAGATGGTAAGAAAATATTGAACGATGATCATGAAGGACAAAATTTTTACTTAAGTCTCAAGATTAATAATGTGCTCCCTGAAAAATTGGAAAAATTTTGGCCAGACTTTCTTTGTATAGCTATTGGTTACGATATTGAGAACTGGAACTTATATGGATCAGCTGATAAAATTTTTTACCTGGCTCTGGATTATGACCTTGAATTCATTCCATTATATGGTGAGTTCTGGCAATTTCTTAAAAATACACTTAATCTAATTCATTTTCCTGCACCAGGAATTAAATATTACAACAAAAAATTTTACCTGACAATTGCATACTAAATTGATTAGCATAATCATTCCAACACTTAATGAAGAAAAATTACTTCCTTCTTTGCTCAAACAACTTACAGATAAAAGTTTAAGAGAAAAATTGAATTACGAGATTATAATTTCAGATGGGGGAAGCAGCGATCGAACATTATCAATCGCAAAAAAATTTGCGGATAAAATAATTGAACATAAGGGAAATCCTAAACAGAAAATTTCTGAAGGAAAGAACTTAGGAGCAAAAGTGTCTAGTGGGGATATCTTAGTATTCCTTTGTGCAGATTGTAGATTACAAAATCCAGAAAGATTTTTTGAATATGTAGAGAAGTTTAGAAAATCTAAATATTCTGCTGCGACATTTTGGTTTGATGTTTTTCCCGAAGAAAAAAAGATTTCCGATATTTTGTTTCATACATTTTTCAATTATTTTATTTGGTTTTTGAATAAAATAATTCATGATGGAATGGGGAGAGGAGAATGTCAAGTTATTAAAAGAGAAATATTTGAAAAAGTAAAAGGTTTTGACGAAACACTTGTTGCTGGTGAGGATTATGATTTATACGAAAGAATTAGTGAAATAGGTAAAATAGACGTGAACTTTAATATCAAGGTATTCGAATCACCAAGGCGTTATAGAAGATATGGTTATATTAAAATTCTGTGGATGTGGTTTAAAAACTCCTTAAGAGTTTATAAAATTCTAAAAACTCAGGTGGAAGAATGGCAAGAAATCAGGTAGTCTTATTCTTAATATTTATTTTAATTAATTCAAATTACCTCTTTTCACAAGGAACTTTTGTAGAATACTTACATCCCGTTTATAAATTTTTGGAACGAATGGAAGCTAAAGGTTTCATTGAAAACTTTGCAGATGAAGTTAAACCAATTTCAAGAATTAAAATAGCTAATTTCTTGTCAATCCTTTATGATAAAAGATTTGTTCTTGAAGACAATGAACGTAAGTTTCTAGATTATTATTTAGACGAATTTTCTTATGAAATATTTTCTAATCTTAATCGATATGAAATTCTAATTGGAAAGCATAAATTTAATTTGACTTCAAAAAAACCAAAATTCTTATATGCCTATGCCGAACCAAAAAAATTTTCTTTTTTTCTTAAATCATACTTCAGTGGATTTTATTTCGCTAAGTCTAAATCGCGAAATGCAAAATTTTTGGAAGAAGGAGGAAAATTTTATGGAAATATTATTGATTTGATTGGTTTTGAGTTCGATGCGAAAAATGGAATTGTTACAGGTGATAAAGAAGTTCTGAAGTTTTATAAAGAAATTCGTTACAACTTCAAACTTTATGAAAAACCAGAATCCAAATTTTTTGATCGTTCTTTTGGATATTTGAGCCTCGAATTTCCATATTTTTATTTTAAGATAGGAAAAGATAGAAATACAATTGGATATGGTAGAGATAAGTTGATTCTCAGTGATAACTCCCGTGACTTCGGTAGGTTTGAATTTCATTTTAACTACAAGTCTTTGAGTTTTGACTATTTCCATGGTTGGCTTAAACTTACACCTCTTGATCCAATTTCGGTTTCGTATCAGTATATGGCTCATCACAGGATAGCTTTTTCACCTAGCAAAAATCTCAAATTAGGTTTTGGTGAATCGGTTGTTTATTCGAGACAATCTATATCAATAGATTATCTAAATCCCTTTAATTTCTTTAAAAACGTAGAACATCAAACAAAAGATCAAGATAACGCATTAATGTATTTCGACGTTGAAGCTTTACCTTTGAAGAATTTTAAGTTGTATTCCACTTTTTTAATTGACGACATTGATTTTGAAAAAATTGGAAAAAACTGGTATGGGAATAAAACTGCTTTTCAATTAGGTTTAAGTCATTTTAGTAATTTCTTTTCATATCCTGTAACTTTAACAATTGAATACAAAAAAATCGAACCTTATACATATACTCATCATTTACCAGAAAGAAAATACGCAATTGACGATTTACCATTAGGTGCTGAACAACCACCAAATTCATATAGATTTGATTTTGGCCTTGATTTGTATCCAACTCCAGAATTTCAATTAGAAATTAATTATTCCTTTACAAAGTGGGGATCAAATTACCTCGATGAAAACGGAACTTTTATTAACGTTGGCGGTGATATTAATGTTTATAGAAGGAGTTTTGACTCAGAGTATGTAAAATTTCTAGATGGTAAGAGGGTGAGAATGCATTTGCTTGAAATTTCACTTTTTTACGAGTTTATTCGGAACATTAAATTTCAATCTAAATTAAATTATTCGATAACTTCAGAAAATGCTTCAACTTTGATTTTTAATATTGGTTTAATATCTTTTTTGTAGAACTATAAATTAAAGGATGTAAAAATGAAATCGAGATCATATTACATTTTTGGTTTAACAATTTTAATTTTCGGTATATTAACTGGAATACAAATTCAAAAAGCTATCTCAACCGATAACTTTCATGAACAATTGAGGAAATTTAATGATGTACTGAGCTTAACTCGAAAATACTACGTGGACGAAATTGATACTCAAAAACTGGTTGAATCAGCAATCGGTGGGTTACTTGAACAACTTGATCCACATTCGGTTTACATTCCACCAAAGCAGCTTGAACAAGTTGAGGAAGAATTTCGTGGTAATTTTGAAGGTATAGGTATCGAATTTCAGATTATTAATGATACAATAGTTGTTGTTTCCGCAATTCCTGGAGGACCAAGTGAAGCCCTTGGAATTATGGCTGGAGATAGAATAATTAAAATAGATGGTGAACCTTACAAAAAGATTACAAACGAAGATGTAAGAAAAAAGTTACGTGGACCGAAGGGTACAAAAGTTAATGTTACAATTTATCGACCTTCCTTAAAAGAATTTCTTGAATTCACAATTGTTCGAGATAGGATTCCTCTATATTCAGTAGACGCTTACTATATGGTTGACAATGAGACTGGTTACATTTCACTTTCAAGATTTGCTCAAACCACTTTTGATGAAGTAAAAGCGGCATTGGATTCGCTCGATAAGCAAGGAATTAAAAAATTAATACTCGACTTACGCAATAATTCCGGTGGTTATATGAGCGAAGCGGTGAAAATATCAGATTTGTTTCTCGATCAGAATAAATTGATAGTATACACTAAATCACGAATTCCAGAATTTCAAGAAGAGTATCGGGCTTATCAAACTTATAAATACGAAAAAATACCAGTTATCATTCTCGTTAATAATGGTTCAGCATCTGCAAGTGAAATTGTATCTGGAGCTATTCAAGATTGGGACCGTGGAGTAATCGTCGGTGAAACAACCTTTGGAAAAGGATTGGTTCAAAGACAATTTCAATTAAATGATAATTCAGCCTTACGACTCACCATTTCTCGATATTATACACCGTTAGGAAGATTAATTCAAAGAGATTACACGAAAAAAGATAAGGTTGAATATTATCGTGAGTCCCTGGAAAGAGATACTCTAGAAGGTGAGAATATAGAACATAAATTAGAGAGTGATACAACTAGACCAGTTTACAAAACTCCTAAAGGTAGAAAAGTATATGGAGGTGGTGGAATAACTCCAGATTACATCGTTAAATCTCCACCGCTAACAAAATATTCTTCAACATTACTTAGAAAAAATTTATTCTATCAGTTTGTTCTGACTTATCTTGATAAAAATGGAAAAGAAATCCAAAGTAAGTATAAAGATCTCAAATCTTTTAAGAATAATTTCATTATAAATGATGAATTAATTGAATCTTTCATAAAGTATGCAAAATCTCAAGGTGTTGAATACAATGAGCAGGAATTTAAAAAGGATGAAGATTACATTAAAGCAAGATTAAAAGCACAGATAGCAAGAAATTTTTGGAGAAACGAAGGGTGGTTCCCAGTATTATTAGAAATTGATCCGCAATTCAAAAAGGCTTTATCGCTTTTACCAGAAGCTGAGAAATTTGCAAGAGCAAAATGAAAATTTTTTGGCGATTTATTGTTTCTATATTAGTTTTATTAGGTTTTGGTTTTACTCAGATTAACTTTAATAATCAAGAGCCAGTTAATAAAAATGCGCTTAAAACAGGTGAGGAATTAACTTATGTTGTTAAATATTTATTCATACCTCTCGGTGAGATAAAATTAAAAACTATAAGAAAATACAATAAAGATGGTAAAGTAATCTTTGAAACCCGTGCTGATATTAAATCATATGAAGGTTTACCTTTTGTGGATCTTGAAAGCATTTATTCAAGTCATGTTACTGGTGACTATTATTCCGAATTCTTTTTTGCAATAGATAAGTATTCTTATGGTTGGACATTTACAAAATATGATTTTGATTATAGAAAAGGATTCATTGTGGCTCAAAGAGGTTTTAGAGATGGATGGGTTATTCACTATCATGATACGATAAAAATAAAACAGCCCGTGCAAGATGGTCTTTCAATTTTTTATTTTGCTCGTGGTTTCGCAAGACAAGAAAAATCTATGGAAATTTTAACTTTCTTTAAAGAGAATTTGACAACAACAAAAATAAACTTCTATAAAGATTCCTATCCAGTTAAAATTGATGCAGTAGATTATGAAATTGATTGTGTTAGATTGGATGGTGTTCTTGGATATACAGGGATTTTTGGTTTAACAGGAAAATATGAAGGTTACTTTACAAATGATGAAGCGGCAATACCTATTAAGGCTTCACTGAAAGTTATTATTGGAAATATCAATGTTGAATTAAAATCATGGAAACGTAATGACTGGAAACCTCCGAGAAAAATTTGAAGAAAAAATGATTTTTGAAGTTAATGGGAAAAGTCCAAATATTGCTAAAGATGTCTTTCTGGCAAGCGGTGCAAAAATAATTGGTGATGTGAGGATAAGTGAAGGCTCTAGTGTTTGGTATAATAGTGTTCTACGTGGCGATATTAATTACATTCAAATTGGAAAATTTAGTAATATACAGGATTTATGTACGCTTCACTTAACAAAGAAGTCACCTTTAATTATTGGAGATTATGTAACGGTTGGTCATAATGCAGTGCTTCATGCTTGCACAATTAAAAATAATGTTTTAATCGGAATGAACGCTATTGTTCTTGATGATTCTATAATAGAAGAAAATGTTTTAATCGCCGCAGGTAGTGTTATCACACCAAATTCACATATACTGTCGGGAAAGCTTGTGGCAGGTGTTCCTGCTAAAATAATTAGAAATTTATCTGATGATGAAATAACTTTTATTCATCAGTCAGCTTTGAATTATTATCAATATGCTTTAGACTTTAAGTCTACACTAAAAGAAAAATAAATTTCTTTTTAGTTTGTATGGGCATATCTGAATAAAATGAAAAGTAGAAACACTAAAATTCAAATTTTTGATTTTTCTAAATTTAAAGTTGATAAAAAGGTTCTCAGTAAAATTATAAAAGACATTCTGGAAAATATTAATAAACGCTTTGAAAAAATTGGAATTAACTTTGTGGATGATGAAAATTTGTTGAAAATGAATGTTAAGTTCCTAAATCATAATTATTTGACAGATATTATTACTTTTACATATTCTGAAGCTGAACCTTACTCATGTGAAATGTTTATATCCTATGAAAGAGCCTGTGATAATTCAAGAAAATACAAGAACAATTTTAGCGAAGAGATACTGCGTTTAATTATTCATGGAATTTTGCATACTCTAGGCTATAAAGATAATTCTTCAGTTCAGAAAAAAATTATGCGAATTGAAGAAAATAAAATTTTGAATAGTATATTGAAACGTGATTTTGTAAAAACCAAGCTATTGGAGTGCTGATGGCTAAATATATTGTTTTAGTCGAGTCACCATCGAAAGCAAAAACTATAAAAAAATATTTAGGTAAAAATTATATTGTTGAAGCCACTATTGGACATGTTAAAGATTTGCCCAAATCAACTTTTGGAGTTGATATTGAAAAAGGCTTTAAACCAAAAATTGTAACAATTAAGGGTAAATCTGATATTCTAAAGAAAATTAAAGAATTAGCAAAGCAATCAGAGAAAGTATTTATTGCAACTGATCCTGATCGTGAGGGAGAAGCGATTGCCCAGGATATCTATGAAACTATTTCAAATGGTGATAAAGAAGTGTATCGTGTGCTTTTTCATGAAATGACAGAAAAAGGTATTAAGGAAGGGATGAGTTCGCCTCGACAAATTGACCAAAAATTAGTTGCATCGCAAAGAGCAAGAAGAGTTATGGACAGGATTATTGGTTACAAGGTTAGTCCAATTCTTTGGAATACATTGCACTTAATTGAATCATCGGGCGATAGTGCGCTCTCTGCAGGTAGAGTTCAGTCTGTAGCATTGCGACTTATTTGTGAAAGAGAAGAGGAGATTAACAATTTTGTACCCATCGAATATTGGTCTTTAGTTGGGACTTTTGAAAACGAATCGGGGGCAAAATTTCAAGCTAAGTTATCATCGATTGATGGTAAAAGCTATAAAGTTCCAGAAACTCAGTTTAAATCAGAAGATGAAAAATCTGAATGGTCAAAAAGATATTTTTACATCCCCAATCAATCTGAAGCAGAAATAATCGCTCAAGAATGTTTAAATGAAAATTACATAATTTCCAGGATTGAGAAAAAAATAGTAAATCGAAACCCATTTGCTCCGTTTACCACAAGCACACTTCAGCAAGAAGCATCAAAAAAGTTATACTTAAGACCTCGTCAAACGATGCAACTTGCTCAGAAATTATATGAAGGAATTGAACTTAGTGGTGGCAATATTGTCGGATTGATTACTTACATAAGAACAGATTCAGTAAGAGTAAGTGACGATGCAATTCAAGCAGCGCGAAATTATATTCTAAAAACTTATGGTGAAGAATATTTGCCTGAAAATCCTCGTATTTATTCAAGCAAGAAGCAAAATGTTCAAGATGCCCATGAAGCAATTCGTCCAACAAATTTGATGTATACTCCAGATTACGTTAAACCATATTTATCAAAGGACTTATTTAAATTGTACGAACTAATATGGAATAGATTTATTGCATCTCAAATGAAATCTGCTCAAATTGAACAAGTTACCGTGGATATAACGGGAGGAAGATTTAAGTTTAAAGCAACAGGTTCAAAATTATTATTCAAGGGTTTCCTGACCGTGTATGACGAAAATGGCGACGAAAAATCAATCGATGAAGATATTAATGAAAATGAAAATAAAATTCCATCGGGACTAATAGAAAATCAGCTATTATCTTTGATCGAACTACAGAAGAATCAACACTTTACAAAACCACCTTCAAGATATTCAGAAAGCACACTTGTAAAAGAACTTGACAACCTTGGAATTGGAAGACCAAGTACTTATGCATCCATTATTAGTACTCTATATGATAGAGAATATGTAATTCAACAAGATAGAAAGCTTGTTCCCACTAATTTGGGAATAAAGGTCAACGATTTGCTTGTTAATAATTTTGATCACATCTTTAATGTTAACTTTACAGCACAAATGGAAAATGAATTAGACGAAATTGCCGAAGGAGTTAACAGTTACGAACAAGTTTTAAGTGATTTTTATATTCCTTTTAAAAATACTCTGGACGAAGTTGAAAAGAAAATCGAAAAACTTAAATGTGAATTATGTGGCTCGGATATGGAAATTAGAGTCGGAAGGTTTGGGAGATTTTTAGCTTGTACAAATTATCCAAAATGTAAGAACATAAAATCACTCAGAGAATTCAATCAAAAAGATGAAAATGGAAATAATCTTTTAGTCGAAAAATGTCCTAAGTGTGGAAGTAATTTGATTATTAGAAATTCTCGTTTTGGAAAATTCGTTGGTTGTACAAATTATCCTAGTTGTGATTATACTAAATCTTTTTCAATAGGTGTTAAATGTCCTAGATGCAATGAAGGCGAAATTGTCGAGAAATTAACAAGGCGCCGAAAAAATTTTTATGGATGCTCAAATTATCCATCATGTGATTACTCCACCTGGTATAGACCAACAGGGGAGATTTGTCCTCAATGTGAAAAAGATCTACTTTTAATAGTTAAATCAGGAAAGAAGGAAAAAATAAAATGTAATTCCTGCAATTACATCGTCGAAAACGAGGAATAATTAATCTTGAACGAAATTGAAAAATATTTTAACAAATTTTTGGAATACAATGATGGGTATAGAAAATATTCTAAAAATACATTACATTCATATCGGAAAGATTTATATGATTTTTTAGAATTTTGTTTCGACAATAATATTGAGCGGTTAACTCAAATTTCTATTAAAACTATTAAGAAATTTATGATTTTCCTATCAGTTAAAAACCTCAAATCCTCATCTATTAGTCGAAAGTTAAGTACACTGCGAACCTTTTATGATTTTTTAATTTTTAATGATATTGTTGAAAAAAGTCCAATCGAAGGAATAAGTAATCCGAAGAGAGAAAAAAGACTTGTAAAATCATTAAGCGAAAAATCATTTTTAGAAAAATTAAATAACCTTGCTCATTCTTCTGAACTTTATGAACATTGGGTAGTTCTGGAATTATTGTATTGCACAGGACTTCGAGTTTCTGAATTATGTGAATTAAAAATTAGCGACATAGCTTTTGATCGAAAAATTTTGACAGTTAAGGGAAAAGGTGATAAGAAAAGGCTAATACCTCTAACAGATTATCTCGAAAAATTACTAAAAGAATATCTGCTAAAACGTAAGAATAACTCCGAATATTTATTCACAACTAAAAAAGGAGGAAAATTATATCCAAAATACATTGAGAGACTAACACAAAAATATCTGGCGGATATTTCAGAGGATGGTAGAGTTTATCCTCATTTAATTCGCCATACTTTTGCAACGCACCTATTAAAACATGGTGCAGATTTAAGAGCTATTAAAGAACTCTTAGGTCATAGTGATTTGAGAACAACTACGATTTATACTCACGTCAGTATAGAACATTTAAAGAAAGTATATAAAAACTCTCATCCAAAAAGATAAAATAATGGAGGAAATATGAACGTTCAAGTAACAGCAAGGCGTTTCAGGATTCATGAATCATTAAAGGAATATGCAATTAATGAGGTTAAAAGGTTAGATAAATTTTTTGACGGCATAATAAAGGCTGAGGTAATACTTAGCTATGAAAGAGCTCGTGATAGCATCAAAACTGCAGAAATTACACTTCACTTAAATGGTAAAAATGTGATTGCAAAGGAGTTTTCGGAGGACTTTAAAAAATCTATAGATCTTGCTGTTGCCAAACTTGAACGTCAGCTTTCTAAAGTGAAAACTAAGTTGATAGATAAAAAGAGGTCTGCAAGAAAACGAACATGAACTTTTTGAATAATATTCAAGAATTTACTAAAGAGTATATTGAAGTCGGTGAATTTTATGAGAATTGCCGTTGTTTATTTGGTTTAGAATTAATAGCTGAGAACGACGGCTTCTCCAAAAAAATTCGTGAGGGAAGTATCCATAGACCAGGACTTGCCTTAGCCGGGTTTTTAGATTTGTTTACATATAACCGTGTTCAAATCTTTGGCAACACTGAAATAAAGTTTCTACATTCTTTACCAGATGAAAAACGTATTCAATCCCTGAAAAAATTTTTTGAATATGATATACCATGTATAGTATTTTCAAATGATCACACACCTAATGAAAAATTCATCGATTTTGCGCGGGAGAGAAAAGTATCGATATTCAAATCGAAGCATGCTACAACAAAATTGATATATTTTCTGAGTGACTTTTTAGATGATCAGTTTGCTCCACAATGTTCAATTCATGGTTCTTTTGTTGATGTTTACGGAGTAGGGTTATTATTCGTTGGTATTTCGGGAATAGGAAAAAGTGAAATTGCTTTGGATTTGGTCGAGCGTGGACATAGATTAGTTGCTGACGATTTAATCATTGCAACACGAAAAGGCGAAGGTGTTTTAATGGGAACTGGCTCGAAAATCATGAAGCATTTTTTAGAAATACGTGGTCTTGGACTGCTAAACGTTGAAAAAATTTTCGGAATTCGTGCTATAAGATATCAAAAACGTATTGAAGTTGTAGTAGTGTTAGAGGTTTGGGATGAAAATAAAGATTATACACGTACTGGATTGGATAAACAAACCATTAATATTTTAGGTATTGAATTACCAATGGTTATTCTACCTATTTTACCAGGTAAAAATGTTACAGTAATTGCCGAGGTTATTGCATTAAATTATTTACTTAAACATTATGGATACGATGCAGCAGAGGATATGCAAGAAAGAATCAAACAACAAATTCAAGAAAAAACTGAAAAAAGAGATAAAAGGATTGTTAGCTATTTCGAACATGATTTTGAATAATTGACAAATAAAATCTTGTTCTTTATCTTTGCGTCACAATGAAGATAATAATATACTCCTCTAAAAGTAGAATATTAAGGGAAATAAAATTTAAAAATATCGTACAAGTTTTTTTAATCATATTTATATTACTGATTGGGATTAGTTCTGTTGCTTTGAATCAAATTTTTTTCTCTTCATCTAAAAGTTTACTGGCCGAAAATAAACAGCTTAAAGCCACAATTAGCTCACTTAATAAAAAATTAATTTCAATACAAAATACGCTTAATTCAATTTACGATATCGAAAAGAAGCTTCGCCTTGCTGCTGGTATTAATTATAATGATGAATATGCAACAGGTGGTTCAGAAGAGTCTCCAATTGCCAGATCGTTGAAGAGTTCAAATTCTTTAAGTGAATTAAATAAGTTTTCCGAAGAGTTAATAAATAAGGTCAGGTATCAAAAAGAAAAATTAGAACAGATTGAGAATGAATTTAGTAAAAGGGAGGAACTTGCTAAAAGGATACCTGCAATAGTACCAATGGAGGGTGTCTTTTCAGAACATGGATTTGGTGTAAGATTACATCCGATACTAAAAGTCTGGAAATTCCACGAAGGTTTAGATATTAATGGTTTATATGGAGCTCCGGTTTATGCGACCGGTGCAGGTGTAGTTAAATTTGTTGGATGGAATGGAGGTTTAGGGATTACTGTAGTAATTGATCATGGTTTTGGTTATGAAACAACATATGGGCATTTATCAAAAGCTTTGGTTAGAGAAGGGCAAAGTGTGAAAAGATTTCAGAAAATTGGTGAGTGTGGAACCACCGGTTTGTCAACCGGTCCTCATTTGCATTATGAAGTTTCATTTAATGGTCAAAAGCAAAATCCTGTTCATTACTTCTTTAAATAGTAAACATGCAGGGGGAGATGAATATGATTTGGACACTTGAATTAGCTTCTTACTTAATTGACGCACCATGGCCAGCTACAAAAGCTGAATTAATTGATTATGCGAATAGAACTGGTGCACCAAGAGAAGTAATTGAGAATTTAATGGAACTTGAAGATTCTGATGAGTTGTACGAAGGTATTGAAGACATTTGGCCCGATTATCCGACTAATGAAGACTTCTTTTATTCGGATGAAGAAGAAGAATATTAATGTCAATTCTCTGGCAAAATATCATCATTGATAATAAGGCCTTTGGTGCACTAAAAAAAATTTATGAAAGAAATATATTTCCCTCTTGTTTAATATTTTTTGGTCCTGAAGGGGTTGGTAAAGAAGCTCATGCTTTTGCCTTTGCTCAAAGTATAAATTGCCTATCTAATTCATTTATACCTTGTGGCCAATGTGTAAACTGTCATTATGTAAAAAATTTTATTCAGCCGTATGTTTACTTCATTTATCCAGTGCCAGGTTCTACAAAAACCTTATCTTCTAAAAACCTCTCTCGTATAGTAGAAAATTTTTTAGAAAAAAAAAAGTAAACCCTTACATTAAAGTAAAAATACCCCAGGCAAATGAAATTACTATTGATTCAATAAGGATCCTTAAAGAGAATTTATCTGTAACGACTCCTGAAATCAAAAGAAAAGTTGCAATAATTTCAGAGGCTCACCGATTAAACTTAGAATCTCAAAACACATTATTAAAAATTTTAGAAGAACCGATTGGAGATATTCTATTCATTCTGGAAACATCTACTCTTGAGCTAATACTTCCAACAATTCAATCTAGGTGTTGGACAATAAAATTTAGTCCATTAACACTTGATAGAGTTGACAACTACCTAAAAAGAAAATTTCCCAACATTAGTTTAGAAACTTATAATAAAGTCTTAAAAAATTTTAATGGTAACAATTTATTTGAATTGCTTGAAACTCTGATCTTAATTGAAAATAATGAGGATGAAGAATTAGAAATCGAAGATGAAATTGAATTTATTAATCTCTTTAGATTGATTTATAAAAACAGATATCATGAATTGATGTCAAAACTAGATCAGTACGATCTTCTCAATGACCGACAGAAATTGAAAGTTGTAATAATTAAATTTTTAGATTATTGTCAAAAACTTTATCAAGTTATTTTAAATAATTCAAATGATAGTTCAGATTTATCGAATCTTGCAAAGGCTCTTGATCGAGAAAAATTTTTTGATGTAATTAGATTTCTCCCGGAATTTTACCGATTTATAGATGGTTATATCAACTTAAACTTACTATGGTTGAAGTTATTCTTTTTAATTAATAAATCCTTTAATAAATAATGGGAGCTTACATGAAAGAAGTATATATTTTTGATGCACTTCGTACCCCAATAACCAGTTTGTTGGGAGCATTAAGTTCTCTGTCAGCTCCTCAATTAGCTGCAGAGTTGATAAAAAAAATTATTCAAAGAAATAATATTGATAAATTTTCAATTGACGAAGTTATTATTGGAAATGTTTTAAGCGCTGGAATTGGACAATCACCTGCAAGACAGGCAGCAATTTATGGGGGATTACCTGTTTCTGTTAGAACGATGACTATTAATAAAGTTTGTGGTTCAGGATTAAAATCAGTAATGTTAGCAGAACAAGCCATTAAATGTGGTGATGCTGACATAATCATAGCTGGTGGAATGGAAAGCATGTCTAATGCACCATTTTTACTAAAAAATATTAGAAATGGCATTAAGTTTGGTCACCAAACACTATTTGATTCAATGCTTTCTGATGGTTTAACTGATGCATACAATAATATTCATATGGGAAATTGCGCTGAAATAGTTGCGCGAGAAAAAGGTATTACTCGAGAAGATCAAGATGCCTATGCAATAGAAAGTTATAGAAGAGCACTAAAAGCTCAAGAGGAAGGACTTTTTGATGAAGAAATTTTGAAGATTGAAACAAAAACAGGTTTAGTTTCGGAAGATGAAGAACCCAAAAAGGTAAATTTTGAAAAAATACCACAGCTAAAACCGGTTTTTGAAAAAGAAGGAACGATTACGGCAGCAAATGCATCGAAATTAAATGATGGTGCAGCTATAATTTTAGTTGCCGGAGAAGATGCTTTGAAAAAATATAATCTTCGACCCATAGCAAGGATAGTTTCACAAGCAGCTAATGCAGTGGAACCTATAAAATTTGCTATTGCTCCTATTGATGCTATAAAAAATTCATTGTTGAAGGCTAATTTAAAAATTGAAGACATCGATCTATTCGAGATTAACGAAGCTTTTTCACTTGTTGTAATAGCAGCTATGAGAGAATTAGG
>CAKZPH010000251.1 GCA_937138605.1 uncultured Ignavibacteriales bacterium | reverse complement strand
AAGTTTTTTTACATCGTTTAACGTTGCATCAGGTTTTAATAATGTATGGTCAATTATCTTTGCAATATCGTATTCAATTGGTTCTGGAATTCCTAGTGATGTAGTAATTCTATCTGCACCGCTGTCAATAACGTTTTTTACCGCTTCTTTTTTGTGAAACAAACAATGGCCGCAACCAGCACAAATTACATCATCGCAATATGATTTTTTCAATGAATGCTCAAGTAAAACTTCCTGAATTATTCTATCAATTAGAGCTTTATACATTTTTAATTCCCGAAATTTTCATTGCTGCTTCAACCGTATTCTTTAGTAACATTGCAATTGTCATCGGTCCAACGCCACCTGGAACAGGTGTAATATAACTAACTTTCTTCGATACATTTTCAAAATCAACATCACCAACAATTTTATATCCCTTCGCCGAAGTTCTATCTTCTATTCTATTTATTCCAA
The DNA here is from genome assembly GCA_937138605.1 of uncultured Ignavibacteriales bacterium. Lineage (GTDB taxonomy): Bacteria > Bacteroidota > Ignavibacteria > Ch128b > Ch128b > CAKZPH01. Next base: position 8,384 of record CAKZPH010000251.1, on the reverse strand, counting down.
CGTCAATAACAACTGAATTTTCTTTTACCATATTTTCCTTCAAGAACATGGGAAATCCCATAGCTGTAACTAAAATATCAGCACTACGAGTAAAATTTTCAACATTTTTTGTTCCTGAGTGGCAAATTGTCACTGTTGCATTCGCTCTTTTACTTTTTTGAATTAACAGCGCAGCCAATGGTTTTCCTACAATATTACTTCTACCAATGATCACACAGTGCTTTCCATCAACAGCAATTCCATATCTAGAAATCAATTCTAAAATCCCCGCAGGAGTACATGGAACAAAACATTCATCACCAATTAGCAATTTACCCATATTAATTGGATTAAAACCATCTACATCTTTTTCAGGACTAATTATCTCATTAATCCTGTTTGTATTTATGTGAGGTGGTAAAGGTTGCTGAACAAGAATTCCATGAAATTTATCATTCTCATTCAATTGTTTAATTAAATCAATAAGTTCACTTTCAGAAGTGGATACAGGCAACTCAATTATTTTTGAATAAATACCTACTTCGGCACAAGACTTTGTTTTTGAGTTTAGATATATTCTTGAAGCTGGATTATCATTCACCAGAATAGCTACAAGTCCTGGTTTAACTTCGTCAGAGAACTTATTTTCTATCAGACTCTTAATCTCGTTTTTAATCACTTGTGCAATTAACTTTCCATCAAGATTCACTGGATTCATTACCCTTCCATGATGTTTCAAATTCTGGGAAGAATACTCGTTTGATTTTTTTTACTTTTCCTGTTGATACATCAATTGTTAAAATAACACCTGCCAGGTGAACATCGTCTTCAGCAATTTGAAATCTTTGTGGTGTTTGATATAGAAAACGGTTTATAGCAGCATCTTTTTTCATTCCTATAACTGAATCATATGGACCTGTCATTCCAACATCAGTAATGTAAGCTGTACCTTTTGGTAAAATTCTTTCATCGGCAGTTTGACAGTGCGTGTGAGTACCAATAACAGCGGAAACTCTACCATCGAGGTAATGAGCTAATGCAATTTTTTCAGCTGTTGCTTCAGCATGAAAATCAATTATTATTATCTTAGTCTCATTTTTCACTTTATCAATCAACCAATCAGCTGTTCTAAACGGACAATCAATAGGGGGCATAAATGCTCTTCCTTGTAGAGATGCGACGGCAATTTTCACATCCTTAAGCTCAAGTATTACATAACCGTTTCCATGTGTTCCACGTGGATAGTTCAAAGGGCGTAATACATTTTTTTCGTTTTTTGCAATAGTTTGAAATTGTTGTTTCTCGAAGATATGATTTCCTCCCGTAATAACTTTTACTCCAAGATCATTTAAAATTCTTAGTTCTTTTTCGGTAATTCCCTTACCGTCAGCTATATTCTCACCATTGGCAATAACCAGATCAATTTTATTATTTTCTACGATTATTTTGAGAAAAGTTTGAATGATTTTTATTCCAGGTTTGCCAACTATATCTCCAATGAATAAAACATTTAAACTCGTCAATTATTTTCTTTCTTTTACACAAGTTAAGAAATGTTGAAAATAGAATAAAATTTTGTCGAAAGCTTATTTTTTATTTAGACAGATAATTCAATTATTTAAAGGAAAATTTGAAAAAGCCCTCATATTATCACAAAATTTTCAACAAAGATTCATTTTTTTTAACTTTGTAAATAATGAAGCGGAAGTGGCGGAATTGGCAGACGCGCTAGACTTAGGATCTAGTGAGGCAACTCGTGGGGGTTCGAGTCCCCCCTTCCGCACACTTTGTACCTCCAAAATATTGATTACTTTAACCTATCGTAAAACTAAATAGGAACTAACTCTTATATGAATTTACAAAAGATAAGCGATTCAGAACACAAAATTACAATGGTAATGTCTAGAGAAGAAATTGATAAGTATTTTAATGAAATTCTAAAAGAAGAAGCAAAAAAGCTGACGATACCCGGATTTAGAAAAGGCAAAGCACCCATAAGCGTCGTAAAAAAAATGTATGGTGATGCTTTATTTGTAGAAAACTTAGATAAAATTGTTAATAACCGATTCTGGGATGAGATTGACGTTCTTGGAATCGACGTAATAGGTACTCCAACAATAACGAAACTTGAAAAGGCTGCTGAAGGTGGATTAACCTTTGAGATTCACTTCGAAACACAACCTGAATTTGAACTTGCAAAACTTGAAGATATTGAGATAGAAAAACGTGAATTCTTAATAAGCGATGAAACCATACAGAACGTTTTAAAAAGAATTCAATTTGATAAACGATCTGAAAAAGAAATTGATAAAGTTGAATCTCGAAACTCGATTGTTGAGTTTTCATTTTATCCTCTTGATGCTACAGAAGATCAGTCAAAACCGATAAAAATTCCGTTCTATCTAGGTGAAGGAGAAAAATATGAGGAGTTAATTCAAATTTTACTTAATCGCTCTAAAGATGAAGAATTTGAGACAGAACTTAACATACCTAAAATTTTATGGGGTGGTGAAGAACAATTTTCACAAGAACCTAAAATCAAATACATCGTCAAAATAGAAAAAATCAAACAAATAGAATTACCTTCAATTGATGATGACCTTGCTAAGAAATATTTGAATGATGAAAATGCTAATCTTGAGACATTAAAGGAAAAAATTCGACAGGATTATTTGAATTACTATAAAACTGAAGAAGAGAGAATAATTAATGATAAAATTAAAAGTAAACTAATCGAAATTCATAATTTTACTCCACCAACATCAATAGTTGAGAAGTTCAAGGAAAATATTTCCAAAAGAATCCGAGAAAAGAAAGAGCCACTTAACCTTCCACCTGAAGAAATAGATAAGATAATTGATGAAAATGCAAAACTTGGAGCAAAATGGTTTTTTATTGAATCAGCGATTATGAAAAAATTTGGCGTTCAGTTAACCCAGGCAGAGATTGAAGAAGAAGCTAAAAGACTTTCTGAAAAATACAATATTGAAATGGAGAAAGTTATGTCATATTTGCGCGATAAAAGTGAATATCTTTACGAACTTGAGCAATCGAAATTATTTAGTTTCTTAAATTCAAAGATAAAAATTAAAACAGTTGAAGAGATATTATAAGGAGTTTTACTATGAATCATTTTGAAAAATACAATCAACTCGTCCCTTATGTTATTGAACAAACAGGACGGGGTGAACGTGGAATGGATATTTTCTCACGATTATTACGTGAGAGAATAATAATTATTAGCACACCTATCGATGACCATATTGCAAGTCTAGTTATAGCTCAATTAATATTTCTTGAATCGGAAGACCCCGATAAGGACATTAATCTTTATATAAACACTCCCGGTGGAAGCGTTAGTGCTGGACTTGCAATTTATGACACGATGCAATATGTAAAATGTGATGTAGCGACTATCTGTATTGGAATGGCAGCAAGTATGGGCGCCGTACTCCTGGCAGGTGGCACAAAAGGTAAAAGAACAGCCTTACCAAATTCAAGAATTATGATTCATCAACCCTGGGGTGGTTTTCAAGGAACGGCAACTGATATCAGTATTCAAGCTGAAGAAATTTTGAAAATTAAAAGACGAATTAATGAAATTTTAGCTTATCACAGTGGTAAAGACGTCGTTCAAATAGAAAAAGATACTGATAGGGATAGGTACTTCTCAGCTTATGACGCAAAAGAGTACGGACTCATAGATAACGTACTTGATAGAAGAGATAAGAAATAATTTTAGAAAAAATTAGTTTGACTATTCAATAATTCCCTCTCAATTAATTTTACTTATGTATTAATAATTAACGCGGAAGTAAAAAACTTCCGCATTTTATTTTAAAGATATGTTTTAATAAAACGCCAAGCAGTTCAGACAATTAATTTAAAGTTGCTCACAATTTATAACTTAAAAGAAATCTTCCGCTTAAACGCAAAACCAATTACGAACTTTGTCTGAGTCATTCAAAGAATGTATTAATTTTTCTAAGTAAACTCCCTCAAGTAAATACATATAGTTTTTAAGGGAGATAAAAATTAAAATGTAATGAATGCTATTAAATAATAGCAAAATTAGCAGTGCGATTATAGCAACTATTTCTAATTCTAAAAGTCTATCATACATATAGAAGAATAGTTCGTTTGAAGTTAATATCCTTAGAAATTCCCACGGTAATAATATTGACAATAAAATTACGCTGAACATTAAAAACCAGAGTAACCTTAAAATTAATATACTTTTAATTGTATATACTAAGTAATTCAAAGCATTATTTTTCACATTGTCACTTTTCACTTCCATTTGCTCACCAAAAATTTTAAATAGTTCTAAATATAGGTAAGGATAAACAATCAGAAATACGATAAAATATGCTATAAAGTAAAGTACATTTTTCCAAAGGATAGCAAAAGGTAACAATAAACTAAAACGAACTATATTGAACCCGAAAATTTTTGCAAAATTTTTAGACCCGGTGATATTTAGATTTTGAAGTATAGTTAATTTCAAAGATTGATAGATTGTAATTGATTGGACTATTAGAAAAGTGACGAATGAAATAAATGAAAAAACTTTTCCATCATCGCTTATAAAAAAGGTAAGATTAAACTGCCCATGAAAAATTAAAAAAATCAAGTAAATGATTAGAATTGCAATAATTTGTGGGAGAAAGATTTTCGATAAAATTGTTCTATAATTATTTTGACAAAAAACCAATCCAACAGAAATTGTTTGGATTAAATTTTTTGGACGAACTTTTCTCAATAATAAATTTAAGTTCATTACCAGGGTATTTCCTCAATTTGACTTTTTTTAACTTCAAAAATATGAAGTTTCTTATCTGTATTATTGAAGTCAAATTCATAGAGTTGGTTAATGTCTTTTATTATCATCCTTTTTGACAGTATATTCAAAACGCACAATTTCTCAATATTCGTTAAATTTTTAATCAAATTTTCTTCTTTATAACCAGCAGTTATCACAATCAACCAATCGCCATAATTAAAGACATTTGTAACCGAAAATGGTTGTAGAATCAACTGCAGATTATTTTTCAGTAACACTAAATTGTTTCCTTTTTTATCTAACTCCATATTAGACATAACCCAGATATTATTCTCTGTTAAAAATGTTTTTGACGCTGGTTTCATTAAGCTGGAAAATTCACTTAATAAAAATATCGGTTTGTTAGACATTACAACTTCAGCTTTTGAGATACCAAGTCTATTTAAAACTTTGTTAGTCTGCTTTAAATTATTCGTGATTACATCTATTGAGTTATTCTGAAAAATAATTATTTGATTTGAGACTTGATTGACTACACTATGAAACGATAGTCCGTCACGAGTTTCAATAAATAAAAAATAATCCTCCTTCCCCTTTAATGGATTGGTCGAGAACAATTCATAGTGATATAAAAAGTTAAATACAACAAAAAGAACTGTGATTAGCCTAATTACAGTCTTAACTTCCCTGGAGAGAATGTAAAGCATTAAAATTAACAAAGCATAATAAAACAACGAATGATAAATAGAAAAATGATAAAATGTTTTATATGCAATCGGGAAATTGGCAAACCAATCGACTATTTGAAAATTAAGTCGAATCAAGAATGTGAGCGATTCTTTATAAATATCAACAATCGAAGGCAATAAATTAATTGTTGCAATATTTAATATTATACCACCCAGGATTATTCCAGTAAGCGGAATGATCAGCAAGTTTGCGAATAAAGCAATCAAAGAAAACTTTTCATAGTAACTGACTACAAATGGAAAGGTCCCTATTGAAACGGATAAAGATATCAACATTAAATCGGAAAAATACTTCCAAAAAGGCTTCAAGTTATTTGCTAAAAAGTTGTTTTTGAGTATAGGATATATAATAGCAATAGAGGCAACTGCACCAAAAGAAAGTTGAAATCCTGGATTCAAAATATCGAGTGGATTCATTAAGAGAATTATTAGTCCAGCAATACTTATAGAATTAAGAAGATTATTAGATCTTTGAATTATGAAACTAAGCAATACTACAATTGACATAATACTTGCTCTAATAACTGAAGGAGAAAGATTGGCAATATGAGTAAAGATGAAAAGACCTAAAAAAATGAATATTAATCTTAGAATTACATTAAATCTTCCACTAAAACCCATCAAGATTAAAACGATATAACCGGTATGCAAACCAGAAACAGCGAGTACATGGATTACGCCAGAATTTATAAATGCGTTTTTTATATTTTCAGGAATATCACTCCTATCTCCCAGAATCAATGCTTTAATGTAAGAAGAGGAGAGGGAATCAAAATTTTCTTCAATCTGCTTGCTTAATTTAAGTCGCAAATCATTAATATATCGAGGGAAATTAAATATTGATTTGTTTGCTTTTAACAAATCGCATCTATCTTGATGATCTGCGTAAAGTATGTATCTAATTCCTTTAAATTTTAAGTAGTCCCTGTAGCTATATTCACCATAATAGAGTTTATCTTTAGGCTTTTGAATAATTCCTGTTAGTAAAATTTGATTACCAATCTTAACAATCGTGTGATACATCCATAGAAAATTCGACTCTTCAGGTAAAAAAATAACCACTTGTATCTGTTCATCTACATTAAAAGAAACGCCTTTATGTTGAATGCTATCCAATTCAAAATAAAATGAGATTTTATCATTGCTTATCGATTCAATTTTATAAACTTTACCTACCACACTTACATGCTTCTCAAGTGCTCTATCTAATATTTTTTCACTTAAACTATCATGTTCAAATGAGAGTTGAAAATAAAACCATCCAACTAGAGCAATGGAAACTATAACCAAAATATTAGTTATTAACTCAAACTTCTTAAAAATGATGAAGGATAAAAAGGTTAATACAAAAGATGTGATTGTTAACCAAAAAGTTAACTCAAAATTCGTATATATCGCCAGCAAAATTCCAATTAAGAATGAAATAAAAAATTTTATAACTGGATAATCTTTAATTTTCAAGAAAGCTCATGATAGTTTTTTTTACGTCATATAGAAATTTAATTGATCGAGAAAAGTGTTCATGATTTTTTCCAATCACCATTGCAAAAGCAGGATTTCTCGTATGGGTCTTAACCGAAAGATCCTCAATGTTTCCATGATCAGAAATTAAAAATAAAGTATCCTTATCGAGATTCATTTTATTAACTATTCCTTCAATAAAACCATCAAGTTTCTCAAACACTGCCCGGGCATATTCAAAATCTTGACTATGGCCCGCGTAGTCAGTTAAAAAATATTCAAACAAATTGTAATTATATTCCTTACTTATGTTGTAAAATTTCTCGCCACTTTTTTGCGGTTTAATCACAGGTAAATCGTAACCTAAATTGGAGTTCCAGATTTCATTTGTTATTTCAGCTGTTATTGCTCGATCATTCAAAAGATCATTTAAGTCATTTAACTTTTTCCCTGCAGAGAGATAGGAAAAAGTTGTCACGCTTAGTGTTCTTCTTCCATCTCTTAAATACTTAAAAAATCGTTCCGGATATGCATTTGAAAAGAATGTTTTAAAGTTTTTTTTCTCAAGAACTGAAAATATATTCCTTTCGATTATCAATGGCTTGAGCGTCGAATATGGGTAAGGTCCAAAATGCTTACCAATGTATTTTGATGCATTAAATCCACAAAATATAGCCGTTTGTCCTGTACCACTCTGCGGTAAACCGGCTACACCAAGAGTTGAACTAACAGGAAATATAGAAAAATATTTGTTTTTAATTCTCGAATTTCGAAGAGTGGGCATCTGACCGAAAAAAGAATTGAAAAAATTAAATTTAAATCGAACGAGTGGATTAATTTCAACATTATTTTTTCCAATACCTAAACCATCCACAAATATCATCATTAATTTTTGAGTATTCATTGCTATTCTTCAATAGTGTGATTAGTTTGAGCAATAATTGTAACCGGGCCTTCATTTATAATTTCTACGCTCATCATTGCACCAAAAATTCCTGTTTTGACTCTTTCTTCACCCAAAATTTTCTTACAATCGTTAACAAACACTTCGTATAACTTATTTCCAAGTTCTGCTCCAGCTGATTCAGTAAAACTAGGTCTATTACCACGCTTACAATCACCGTAAATTGTAAATTGTGAAATGATAAGCATCTCACCATTTACATCTTTTATCGATAAATTAAGTTTTTCATACTCATCATTAAAGATCCTAAGGTTACAAATTTTTTCAGCTAATTTTTTTGCATCTGCTTCAGTATCATTTTTGTGTACTCCTAGTAGAACCACAAGACCTTGCCCTATTTCTTTATAGTAGTCATTACCAACTTTAACGCTTCCCCTACTTACTCTTTGAATTACTGCTTTCATTTTTTTACTCCATAGATTATTCGATTTAATCCCGCATAATCTTT
>CAKZPH010000250.1 GCA_937138605.1 uncultured Ignavibacteriales bacterium | reverse complement strand
TGGTTCAACAGGATTTTCCTTTGAACATGAAAAAAATAAAAATGTCATAGAAGTAAAAGCTAAAAGTAAAATAAGTTTTTTCATAAGACCTCCATTTGAATTGTTAGACGATACTCTCTTCCCGGAATGGGGAAAGATTGAATTAAATTATATGATTTATTAAGTAAGTTGAGAACAGAAAGTTGAGTGTTAAGCATAGTACCAAAAATCTTTTGTTTCAGTAGAATTGAAATATTCGAGAGGAGTAGATCATCGAGTGAGAACAATTTGTCATTATCTTCAGTGTAATATCTTCGGCTGTAGTATGTATTGGAAAATTCTATGAAAAGATTTCCATGATGATATAAAACGGTAAATGTTGATTTATGTTTAGGTATATAAATGAGTTGCTTGTTGTACGAATTGTCGTTTTGGGAAAGTTTATTCTTATTCAGTGCTTCTGTAAATGTATAGTTGAAGTTAACTAGTAATTTTTCTTTGATACGGATGTTTTCAATAATTAATTCAATACCTGATGATTGTATTTTCCCTTTGTTCCTTGGAGCAAAGAATGCAACTCGTTGTGGAATCCAGATAATTTTGTTTTCAATGAAATAATTAAAATAAGTGACCTCTAAAGATGAATTTGAGAAGTCTAATTTAAATCCCACTTCAGAGTTGTTTATTTTTTCATTTTTTAATTTCTCATTTTTTAGTGAAGTTAGTTTATAAATTGTCTCTTCAAAGGCATTTGGAATTCGATAAGCTTTACCTGTGTTAGCGAATAATTTAAAGTTAATGTGTTTATTGTATTCAACGAATGCTCCAATTCGCCAATTCAAAAAGTCCACATCTTCGTAATTATAACGATTAAAAACAAAAAGATTACTAAATCCAACATTCAATTCATCGAAAATAATTTCTTGATTTTTATTTACTTGAATTGAAGCGGTAAGATAGTCACGTTTAAGTGAGTTAAAGTTTAAGTTAGAGTTATGTTTTAATTCTTTACTATAAAATTTTTCTGATGTAAAACTTATTCCACCAACAGCTGAAAAATGATTTGTTACGTAGTTGAGATAAGATTTTAAGATGTAAGATCTTTCCTCTAACTCAAAAGATTTTGTTGTTAGATTGATTGATAACAATGGGTCATGAATGAAACTATTTGATGAATGTAATCCAAAAATGATCTCTGAAAATAGATTCTTGTTTAATAAAATTTGCATTCGATTTGAGTAAAATAAAGTGTTTTCTTTTTTTCTTGTTTCACTATTAAAATGTCTGTTCACAGCTATGAAAGTTGGTAAACCTTGTGATTTGTTAATGTAATGAACAAACTGTTTTAGTGATATGTTTTTATTTGCAAGTGAAAAACGATTGATGAACGAACCTGAAATCGTATTTTGTTTAATATCAGCATTTTCTCGGAAGTATGTTTGTCCCTGAAAATCGTATTTATAATTATTTCTAGATGTTTTTGTTGATAAATTTAAGCTGTATTTAAAGTTGTTAGTGTTATTATTTAACCTTATGGACTTGGTAAACAATCCAAAACTTCCTGTTAAAAATTTAATTCCTAAAAAGCCAGAGTCTGCTTTAGAAAATGGGATAAGTTCAATCGAACTTCCTATCGTCAAATTGTTTAGTGCATCAAAATCATTTCCTTTTTTGATTATTATTTCAGTTATTTCGTCAGAACTAAATCTCGAAAAATCAAAAACCCCATTTAATGTTGAGCTAAGATTTATTCCATTTACATAAACAGTAGTATACTCTGAACCAGTACCCCTTACTGAGATTGTTTGAAGACTCCCCTCAGCTCCGTACGATTTTGTAAAAATTCCAGGTTGGATAGAAATTAAATTTCCTATTGTTAAGTTTAGTAAGTGTTGTGAAAGAGAAATCTTTTGATATCTGGCGCTTGATGGTAAATCAAAATCTTTTTTAACGTTTCCTTTCACAAGGATGGTTGATAAAATATAACTATTGGTTGAATCTTGTTTTATAGAAGTTGAGTCTTGTTTAGTAAAACAGAAAGACTCCAAAGCCTGAGCTTGTTGAGAAATTATTAATGAGAAAAATAATGTTAAAAGTGTTTTTTTCATTTCAAACTAATTTTAGATTTTAAAACAAAAAACCTCTTCGAGTGAAGAGGTTTAAAAAACTCTATTGAGTTTTGGAAACCTTCCTTTCCCTCGAAGGAATTAGTTTCGAAACTTTGCTGGCAGGTCTCCTGACTTATGCAACATCGCTAACGCCTTCCCAGGATTGAAAAAATCCCAGTGGCATATGTTAGCGATTATTTACGCATTCACAGTTGCGGGGCAGTACCGGATTTTCACCGGTTTCCCTTTTAACATTTAAGACCAGCAAAGTTATCAAAGAACTAGTGCAAAATTAGCTAGTTCAATTATACAAATTCAAGTTTAATAGTCTACTAAATAAAAAATCTCCAAAGAATAGTTATATTATAAGGAATTTCTATATCAAGTACTGAAAAAAAATCGGTTATTCTTGAAAACGTTTTAAGATTTTCGTCTATGCAAGGTCAAATTAAGATATTTTTCATATTGCTCTAAAATAGTAATAATATTAATCTAAACGGATTTCTATTGGGTTGGATTGAGTGAAGATATGTTACAAAATTATTTTAGTGAATTTGGTTATACTAGTTTTTATTTTTGCTACCTAAATTAGTTGAATGTGAAATTATGAAATCTCAAGCCAAAATATTTGAGATATTTCCTTTATTAAAGAGATTTGATAGGGAAGGAATAGATATCTATGATTATGATAAGATATTTAATGATGAGGAAACAAAAAGAATAATACGTGAAGGAAAAACCATTGGATGCTTTTACATAGAATCGCCAGGAATGCGTTCTCTTTTGAAGAAAATGAGATCCGATACATTTGAGATGCTTACTGCAATTAGTTCTGTCATCCGACCGGGCGTGGCAGAAAGTGGAATGATGGCAGAATTTATATCAAGGCATCATGATCCTTCTAGAAGAAAATATTTAGTGCCAGAACTTGAACCATTACTAAAAGAGACTTATGGTGTGATGATCTATCAAGAGGATGTGATTAAAGTAGCTCATTACATTGCAGGCTTGTCTCTCGAAGAAGCTGATTTACTTCGCCGTGCCATGAGTGGTAAGATGCGTTCTCATGAGGCGATGAGAAGAATTAAGGATAAGTTTTTCAGTCATTGTTTGAAAAAATATTCTGAAAATATTACCGCTGAACTGTGGCGACAGATTGAATCATTTGCTGGATATGCATTTTGCAAAGCTCATAGTGCATCTTTTGCTCTATTATCTTTCCAGAATGCCTATTTGAAAGCTCATTATCCAGCTGAATTTATGTCTTCTATTTTAACTAACCAGGGTGGTTACTATTCACCTGCAGTTTATATTCAGGAGAGTAAAAGATTAGGACTTAAAATACTTTTACCGGATATAAACGAAAGTGAGATTGAGTACACAGGAAAAGATGATTGGGTAAGAATAGGATTGATGGCAATTAAAAATCTGTCTTTTTCTACTATGGAAAAAATAGTTTTTGAACGCAAAAAAAATGGAAAATTTAAATCATTAAAAAATTTTCTAGTGCGAACAAAAATATCTAAATCAGAAGCATCCATTTTGATTCAATGTGGCGCATTAGATTCATTAGCTCCTAAAGTTTTAAGTTTTATCAAACATATTACACAAAAATCCATCATCTCATCGGCTGATCCTTATTCATCTGACTTGTTATGTAAAATCAAAGATGAAAATTCATTTATTTTATACTTCAGACCTATGATGATGAGATTATTGGATGTGGAATTTCATCGATTGAAAATTAGAGAAAAAGATTCGTTTGATTTATTTGAAAGTGAAGAGTATGTAAAAGAATTGATAAAAGAAATTAGTCTTCCTGAAATTAGAAAATATTCTATTGCTAAAGTGTGTAAAATTGAATATGAAACTTTTGGATATATGGTTACCAGGCATCCTCTGGAATTTTATAAAAAAATTTTAGATAGTCCAGGGATTACGCCAGCTGAAGAACTACCACTTTGCAAAGGACAAAAAGTTATATCGATGGGCTGGCTAATGACTTCTAAAAGAATACGAACACGAAAAGGTGATATAATGAAATTTCTTTCCCTGGAAGATTTAACAGGTACCTATGAAGTTGTTATTTTCCCAAAGGAATACGAAAAATATGCTCCACTGACAATCTCAATGGGACCGTACCTTGTTGAAGGCTTTGTTGACAAGGAACTGGGTGATACAATTACAGCTAAAAAGCTAAAAATTCTCTCATCAAAAACTGCTTTGAAACAAAGTCAGATAGATGAAGTGGAAGATTTTTATAAGAGAGGTGAGAAGGTATTTGATGAAGAATTTAGAATTATCGAAGAAATAGTGGATGAGATTGCATATAGACAAATTATAAATTTTTAAGCTTTTCCTTGTCAACTTAAAAATTGTAATGCAAGCAGGATTTTGTGGTCACCCTAAGATTAGTCAGCTTGAAAATTATTAGAGGTTGCCTCAGAACATTTGTAACGAAATCTTAATTCTGAGACAACCTCAGTCAAAAATCACGATTTCATTCTTTCGCCAAACTCTTCATAAATAAATAACCAACCAACTATTTTCCCAATATCAATTTCTTGGTAATTATTCCAGAAGTCTCGATCCCTTACAAATCTTGAACTTGTATCATCCAGCGGAATTTTATCAGTTTCTTCAATAATCTTATTCATTCTTTTTATCCAAAGCTCAAAGTTTTTCTCACGTAAATCAACCCAACCATCGTGAGCCCAAGTATCAATTAGCTCTGGCTTTAGCTCAAGCTCATTGTCACCCCTGTAAGGTGGTATTTTAATTTCAGGTCCTCGAATAAGTCTTTTTCCATCCATTAACAATATTGGAATTCCAATTGAAATAATTTGAGATCTTAACATTCTATTATTTATAATTAATTCTTCGGCGCGTTTGCTAATATCTGCAGGATTTTGTTTAATTACATTTAACATCGAACCATATAGAATTTTAAGAATTTGGGCTTCATATAAAAGTTTTGAAAGTCTTGGTGGACCTAACATTTCAAACGCAACACTTTCTGAATTATGCATCTCTTCCAATTTCTTCATTTTATTGATAGCACTATTGTGCAAATAACCAGCGCGGTACGTTGGTTCTAATGTCGCATGATCGAGTGCATTTATAATATCATGACCAGTATTTCCGCCTTTCAATTCAAATACAACCGTTTCAGCAATTTCTTCAGGAGTGACGTATTCCATTTGACCAAGACTTGAAATAGCATCAAATTCTCCACGGGAGAAAATTCCATTTTCGCCTGTATCAATGTAAACGGCTTTTAATGTCTCACCAGTTTTTTCAAATGGAATATCATCCTTAATTTTGAATGTGCCTTTTAACTCGATGGATTTTTCCGGTTTTAAGTCGATAAGTTCTACTGGTTTTCCTCCTTTTTTAATTTCTCCAAATCCAATTTTTTTCCATGCGATTGCAGCTGTGGGTTTTATTTCTTTTGTGATTGGTGCATTGGGTGTTCTAGCTATGAGGAAAAGTAATAACGTATGCGCACCTGCTACAGAACTTTTACTAAGTAAAACTCTTGATGGCCTTTCCTCGCTATGCGTATATGGTATATTCAATCCCATTCCTCCGGTACCACTTGTGCCTATTTTAATATAAGTTTGTGTTCGAGCCTCTTCCATGCTCTTATAAAGGATTTGAACATGACGAATCAATTGGGGAATATAAAGAGTTGCCATCAATCTCTCAGCTTGTTCGATGATGTTCTCTAAGTTTTTTGACTTAATGGCTTTTTTAACTTCACGACTTACGCTGTATATATCTTGATATGCAATCCCTGTTGCAGTGTTAATACTATCAATAATTATTTGGGGTTTGTAAGTTGAGATTAAATCATATAGGCTCGATGCTTTAAGAATTTCGTCATTTAAGTCATCAATTATATCATCAATAAGAACTTTTCTAATTTGCGGGTCTTTTAAGAGTTCAATTTTATTTTTATCCTTCCATTCGGTTCTTAGGAAAATATTTCCCCACCATGGTATGAGATTCTCTTTAGGAAAGTCGGCATATTCTTTTGCAAGATTATCAACAGCTTCTTTTGCTTCCCATTCGCTCAAAGAGGCGATAATCATTTTTGATGGATTCTCGACAATAATTCGTCGGGCTATGGCTGAACCAACAAGTCCCCAGCCACCAAGAATTAAAACAATCTTTCCATTTATCTCCATTAAAAACCTCTTTTTATGTTTATTAAATTTTTATTTATAATTTTGCAATACAAATTTACGCAAAAAACTCACGTTAAATTTTCAACTTAAAGGTTAGTAAATGAGAGTAAGCGATTATTTAAATGAAGATAATATAATTCTTGAACTTAAAGCAAAAGACAAGTATGAATTAATTGATAAATTAATAGATGTAGTAGCAAAATCTGATAAAGTTTTAGATAAAGAAAAAGTTCATAAATGCGTCTTGGAAAGAGAAAAAATACTAAGCACAGGTGTTGGTAAAGGATTTGCCGTACCACACGGTAAAACTGACGCAGTCACTGATATTGTTATGGCATTTGCAATCACTGCTGAACCAATTGATTATGAAGCATTGGATAATCAGCAAGTTAGATTGGTTCTATTAATGGTTGGTAAAGATAGTTTAGTAAGCTCTCACATAAAATTGCTTAGTCGAATTTCAAGATTAATGAATAATGATGATTTCAGGGAAAGGTTACTTGAAGCTAAAACGAAAGAAGAAGTGCTGGAAATTTTTCGTAAAGAAGAATCAAATTACTTTGATATCTGAATTCAATCACATATTTTAAGTGGGAAGTCTTGTTTAAGTCAATTCGCGGAACAAAAGATATATTCATTCCAGAAATTTTACGTTGGCAGAAATTAGAGGAAACCACTCGACAGGTAATGAAAAATTATAATTTTTTTGAGATTCGTACACCCATATTTGAAGAAACTGGACTATTTGCTCGAGGAATTGGGAATGAGACTGATATTGTTAGCAAAGAGATGTATTCGTTTTATGATAAAGGTAACGTTTCATTAACATTAAAACCGGAAATGACTGCACCTGTCGTGCGCGCATTCATTCAGCATAATCTTGGTGAATTTAGACCTATAAATAAGTTTTACTACATCTCTCCAATGTTTCGTCAAGAAAGACCACAAGCTGGTAGATTAAGACAATTTCATCAAATTGGTGCGGAAATTTTCGGTGTTGAAAATTACTTTGCTGATGGTGAATTGATTATTTTAGCTTTTGATCTCTTGAAACAATTGAACGTAAAAAATATAAAACTTGATTTAAGTAGTGTTGGATGTGAAAATTGTAGACCTGCTTACATAAAAAAATTAGTAGATTACTTTAAGCCTTTTGAAAAAGAACTATCTAAAGAAAGTCAAGTGAGATTGAAAAAAAATCCTTTGAGAATACTTGATTCTAAAGATGAACAAGACTTAAAATACAAAAAAGAAGCACCAAAACTTCTTGAATTTTTATGTAATGAATGCAAAAGTCACTATGAAGGATTAAAAGATTTTCTGCTGCTTAACTCTATCGAGTTTTATGAAAATCCATTTTTAGTTAGAGGACTTGATTACTACACTAAAACAGCTTTTGAATTTACATCAAGTGATTTAGGTTCACAAGATGCAATTTGTGGTGGTGGTCGTTATGATTTATTAGTAGAACAACTCGGTGGTAAACCCACTCCAGGTGTGGGCTGGGCTTGTGGAATAGAGAGAATTTTGCTAGCATCTCAAAAATTTGATGAAGAAACAAAAATAGAATTAGATGTTTTCTTTATCGTTTTAGGTCAGGAACTAAAAAAGAAAACCTATAGTTATATTTCGGAAATTAGAAAGCAAGATATTTCCTGCGAGGTTGACTTGCTTGAGCGTAGTTTAAAGTCACAATTAAGAGAAGCAAATAGAATGAATGCCAAATTTGCTTTAATACTTGGTGAAGATGAATTTACAAAAGGAATAGTTTTATGTAAAAACTTGATTAATGGTGAACAGTTTGAACTAAAACTTGAAAACTTCATATCAAGATTAAAAGAATTAATTAAAACTTAGTTGACATGGCAAAGGTAAAGTATTTCACACCTGAAAGAGAACTTCCAAAAAATGATCTTGTTAGGGGTTGGATCATAAAATATGAATATCAAATCCGAGCTTATTTAGAATCAAATTTAAATGGGAAAAAATCTAATCTCGTTTTAGAAGTATTAAGCTTTCGTGAATTTGCTTTTTTCAAGTATACAATTGATTACGAAATGACAATTAAAAATCGTGATATTCTAATTATATTAAAAGGGATTTCAACTGATCATAAAATATTTCCTGACTCAGGAAAGGCTTATGCTAAAATAAAATTTGATGACCTGGCAGGAGAATATAATTTGTATATTAAAAGACAGAGTGGCGAAGAAAATTTTTTTCAGATTTATGTAGATCCATATCAAAATAAAATTGAATGGAAAGAAGAATTACCCGATAAGAAAACAAACAGAAAATTTGTGGAGTTAATCAAATAATATGTGTCCTGAACTGTTTAAGATTGGACCTTTTACTGTATATAGTTATGGCTTAATGCTTGCAATTGCCTTTATAGTCGGTAGTTTTTTCTTGACCCTTGAATTTAAACGTAAAGGAATTCATCCTGATTTGGCATCTGAAATCACAATTCTTTCATTAATTTTTGGAATTATTGGTGCAAAAATTTTCTATCTCTTTGAAGATTGGGAATCATTTGTTGATGATCCAATCGGTCAAGCGTTTTCACCTGGAGGTTTAGTTTGGTATGGTGGATTTTTACTTGCATTAATTGCAGTTTACATTAACAGTCGAAGACGTAATATTCCCTTTTTGGTAGTTGGTGATTCTGTAGCTCCTGCTGTAGCAATTGGATATGGAATCGGAAGAATTGGATGTCACCTTTCAGGAGATGGAGATTATGGAATTCCTACTAATTTGCCATGGGGTACAGATTATTCTAAAGGAACCTATCCGCCTTCTCTGGCATTTCGTGGAACAGAGATAGCTAAAAATTATCCCGATGGAATTGTTCCTGACAATACTCCCCTTCATCCAACTCCAATATATGAGTTTATTTTAGGTGTAATAATTTTTTTGGTCCTGTGGAATCTCAGGAAAAAGATAAATGTAAATGGAAAAATGTTCATGTTATTTTTAATTTTACATGGCTTTGCAAGATTTATTATTGAGTTTATCCGTATTAATCCAAAAATTTTCTTTGGTTTAACGGAAGCACAATTTATTTCAATTGTTTTGATTTCAGGTGGTTTGATTGGTCTATATTTTTTGAAGAGAAATCCGGATTTGGTTGTTTTTGATCAAGCTCAGGTGAAGTATAAACCTAAACAAAAATGAACTTTCATTAATATCATTTTGAGTAACAGGCAAGAGCTTTACTTCTTCAAAGTCTTTTTTGAAAATGTCTTAAAATCAAATAGCAAATTCA
The DNA here is from genome assembly GCA_937138605.1 of uncultured Ignavibacteriales bacterium. Taxonomy (GTDB): domain Bacteria; phylum Bacteroidota; class Ignavibacteria; order Ch128b; family Ch128b; genus CAKZPH01. The sequence continues at coordinate 1,410 of CAKZPH010000250.1, read as the reverse complement.
AATAAATGATTCAAATCACATTAATAAATTAGATTTTTGATTTTGGCTTCAAATCAAAAAAATAATTATTCAAATTGATTGATCTAAGTAAAACGAAAATAAATTTGATAAGGAGATAACATGCCTCTTGTTGTTGGTAGACAACCGGTAATTGAAGCCTTGAAGTCTAAAAACTTTGTGGAAAAAGTTTATATTCTTTTTGGAGCTAAAGGCCCTCAAATTAATCAAATCAAAATGCTTGCGAAAAAGCGAAAGGCGAAAATTGTTACATTAAGTAAACAAAAATTTCGTGAATTCACACCAAGTACTGTAACTCAAGGGGTTGCTGCTTTGATTGGAGAAAGACAATACTGCGAAGTAGATGACATTCTTAATTATTCTGAGACACGGAATGAAAAACCTTTCATACTATTATTAGAAAATATTCAAGATCCAAGAAACTTAGGTGCTTTGATTCGTACTGCTGAGTGTATGGGCGTACATGGTATTATACTACCAAAAGATAGGACAGCCAGTATAAATCAAGACACAGTAAAAGCCTCAGCAGGTGCAATAGAACATATGCTTATTTCCAGAGTAACGAACGTCTCTCAAACTCTTGATTATTTGAAAGAAAAAGGTATATGGATTGTTGGAACTTCATCCAGGGCAGATCGAATAATTACCGAATTTGATTTTAATCTACCATTATGTCTTGTCTTTGGTCAGGAAGGTCATGGAATAAAGAGATTGACAGAAGATAAGTGTGATTTTCTTGTAAAGATACCTCTCTTTGGAAAAGTTGAATCTTTGAATGTGTCGGTAGCTTGTGGAATGTTTCTGTATGAAATTCGTCGACAAAAAAGTATGATGAAGCAAGAAATGAGTGAAGCTTAACACTTAATTGTTATAAGTCTTCTTTGAATAGATTTTAAATTATCTCAGCTTAACTGGGGAATGGAAATTTAATTTGCAACTTAGATTAGTTATAATATTGAGTTAGTATGTAATAAATAAACTGTGCAGGATATTTTTTTTAATATTGTTTGATAGCGAAATTATTTTTTATCACTTGAATATTACAATTTTTGCTCTTACTTTTAATTAAAAAGGGTTGAAAATGCAAAATTTCCTTTTTGTCATTTTCTTATTTATTGCATCTCAAGTATTTGCTCAGTCATTGAGTGATTCTACAAGTAATGAAGATGATATTTACTTAGCTTATAAAAATGCAATGAGAGGAGTTATCTGGGCGATTGAAAATCATCCATATAAGAAAGACGTAACTTATAAAGATATAATTGAGCGTAATAAAAAGATTTGTTCAATAAAAGTTTTTCGTCAAGAAGGTGGAATTAAGATTGTTTCAATTGGAAGTTATAATTCTTCAACAGTTGAAATTATAACATATAAGTCATTTGGACATAATTA
>CAKZPH010000249.1 GCA_937138605.1 uncultured Ignavibacteriales bacterium | reverse complement strand
TGTAATGATTAAAGCAAATGTAGGATATGAAGAAGCGAAAAGAAGACTAAAACTTAGTGATGGCTTTGTAAGAAAAGCAATTGAAGGAAAATTTGATTAAATGTGAATCAATTACAGAGAATTAAAAACCTTCTCAACAATTTCCATTTTTTTGATCCAGTATTTGAAAAACTGGAGGTGGGAAATTCTGTTTTAATAAATAAACTTAAAGGGAGTTTAAAGACTTATCTTTCTATCTTTCTCTTGGAAAAAGGATACACCCCCTGTCTTTTCTTTGAAGACATTATTTCTGCTAAATCATTTTTATCTGAGCTCTCTCTGCTAGGTTTAGATGTAGAGTCTGTTTACTTTAATAATTTATTGGAAGATATTCATAGCTTTAACTTAGAAGAATTTTTGTCACACGTGCAATTAAAACCCCATATTGTTCTAACCACCTATAATTCTATTAATCTTAAAACTCTTTCTCCTTCAACGTTTTCAAAAAATCGATTCATTGTAACATTACAATCAAATATAAAATATGATGACTTAATTAACCTATTAAATGAATTAAAATATGAAAGACAAAAATTTGTAGGGGCAAAAGGGGAATATGCTATACGAGGTTTCATAATAGATGTATTCTCTAATTCAGAAATAAATCCGGCTCGATTTGAGTTTGATGGAGATAATCTGGTTTCAATAAGATTGTTTGATATAGGAAGTCAGCGTTCATTCGAAGCTGTCGAGAAATATTCAATTTATGCACCGACAATAGCAAAGGAAGAAGCCTTAATTTTTGACCACATGATTAATCCTGTTTTGATGCTACAAGAGAAAGACATAATTGATAAGAGACTTGATATCGCTGAAAATTACAAAAAAGTGATTGAATGTGAGTTTCAACCTTCCAAATTAATTATAATACCAAATAACAGCATCCCATCAATAAACAAAAACTTAGAAATACTTGAATACCATATTAAAAAATTTATATCAGAGGAATATAATGTTTACATTGTGGCAGATCAAGAATCACATGCCACTAGAATTAATGATTTGCTACTCAATTATTCTGAATTTTTTCAAGAAAAAATAGACGATGGCAAAATAAAAATTTTAACTCTTCCTATCCGGGCAGGATTTGTATTACCTCAAGAAAAAATTGCAATTTTTTGCGAGCATCAAATTTTCGATAGACCATTTTATTTTTTTTCTAAGCCCAAAAGAAAAATCAAGTCGCCAATTGCCCCACTACTTAAATCAATTCAGAAAGGGGATTATGTTGTACACTCAGATTTTGGTATTGGGAAATTTATAGGCTTGGAACAGATAAAGTTCGACAATAATATTCAAGAAGTAGTGAAAATAGCATATCAAGAAAACGATTTTGTTTATGTTAATATTAACTATCTTAGCAAAGTAAAAAAATTCTCATCAAAAGATGGAGTGGAACCCAAACTTTCCAAGCTTGGAAGCTTAGAATGGAAAAACACAAAAAATAGAATTAAGGAAAAACTTAAAGATGCAGTAGACGAATTAGTTCGATTGTATGTAGAACGAAAATCTTCTAAAGGTTACAAATTTTCTCCAGATACAGTTTGGCAAAAAGAACTAGAAGCAAGCTTTTATTATGAAGATACTCCAGATCAAATAAAAGTAACTGAAGAGATAAAAAAAGATATGGAATCGGACTTTCCAATGGAACGCTTAGTATGCGGAGATGTAGGATTTGGAAAAACAGAAGTTGCGGTTCGCGCTGCTTTCAAGTGCGTTATTGATAGTAAACAGGTTGCTATACTTGTTCCCACAACTATTCTAGCAGAACAACACTATAATACATTTAAGGACAGATTATCAAAGTTCCCCATTGAGATTGCAATGTTATCTCGATTCGTAAAGAAGTCTGAACAAAAAACTATTTTAGAAAGGCTTTCAAAAGGTGCAATTGATATTTTAATTGGTACTCATAGAATTTTGTCGGAAGATGTTAAGTTTAAAGACCTAGGACTTCTTATTATTGATGAAGAGCATAGATTTGGAGTGCTCTCTAAGGAAAAAATCAGAAAAATCAAAAAGAATGTCGATACACTGTATTTAACAGCAACTCCAATTCCAAGAACATTGAATATGGCACTCAGTGGATTGAAGGATATTTCATTGATCGCCACACCTCCGCCAAATAGACTTCCAATAATAACTGAAGTGATGCGTTTCAACATTCAAGAAATCAGACAGAAAATTCTTTTCGAAATCGGGCGTGGTGGGCAAGCATTTTTTATTCACGACAGAGTTAATTCAATCGAGCGTGTTACTGAATTTTTACAGCGTAGCATTCCAGAAGCAAGATTTGGAATAGCACACGGTCAAATGCCTTCAACGAAACTCGAACGTGTAATTCACGAATTTCTCTCAAAAAAATATGACGTTCTCGTAACAACTAAAATTGTAGAGTCAGGACTTGATATGCCCAACGTTAATACAATTCTCATAAATCGAGCCGATAGATTCGGACTAGCTGAATTATATCAACTAAGAGGAAGAGTTGGAAGAACGAATCGACAGGCTTATGCATATTTATTAGTCCCCACTTTGAAATCATTAACCAGTACTGCCATACAAAGAATTCAAGCCTTAGAAGAGTTTTCAGAGCTCGGAAGTGGTTTTTCTCTATCATTAAGGGATTTAGAAATTCGTGGTGCTGGAAATATACTGGGCACTGAACAAAGTGGATTTATAAATTCTGTTGGATTTGATGTTTATATGAAAATTCTAGAAGAAGCAGTTAATGAACTTAAACAAGAAAAATATCCTGATGTTTTGACGACAATTAAATCGGAAGCAGAAATACAAAAAGATGTTATAATTGATGTTTATTTCAATTATATATTACCAAACGATTACATAGATGATCAAGAAGTTCGGTTGTTTTATTATCAACGTTTGTTTAATGCAAAAGATGTTAAAGAAATTGATATTATTGCTTCAGAAATAAGGGATCAATTTGGAGAGTTTCCATTAAGCGTTGTTCATTTAATAGAACTTGCAAAAATTAGATTATTAGCATCGAAAGCAGAATTCACAAGAGTAGAAATACAAAAGACTAAAGCACTTCTAACATTCCCGAATTCAAATCATCAAGTTTATTACGAAAATTATTTTAATGAGGTCATAAGCTATGTAATGGAAAATTATAAATCCATATCTTCGATAAAAGAATTTCAAAATTTACTTAAACTTGAATTAGAATTGAACAAAACTTCGCCACTTGAACAAATTGATTTTATAAAGAAGTTTTTGAATGAGATCCATCTTTTATTAAAGAAACTAAAACACAGAAATGAGTTAATAAATTTTCAACTTAACTGAAATGAAAACCAAATTTTTCTTTTCAATATTTCTTTCGCTCTTAATATCAAAACAGGCATTATGTCAAGTTTATTCTTTTTCTGCAACTATTGATGGAAAACCGTCTAATTACTTTGTTCGTGCTTACACTGCTCATAAAATCATTTATATCTCCGTTGATGATCTCTTTCGTTTAGTAGATGCAAAAATCACTTATGACTTTGAAAAACTTAGAATGGAAATAAGTCTACCTCAAGGTAGAGTTTATCTTAGTGCATATAATCCTTTTATCTTCTTTATTAAAAATTCAGGTGAAAAAATCACATTTCAAATGCTTCAAAGTTGTGATTATAAATATGGGGAAATTTTTGTTCCAATAAAATCTTTTTCCGAATTTTTCAATCAACATACTCACATTAAATCAAAAATTGATGAAAAAAATTTTTTAATTTCATTAACAATCGATAAAACTCCACAACAAGCTTCTTTACCAAAAGATATCACCTCTACAGATACTAAGAAAGGAGAATTCTTAACTCAATCGGTTGATACATCTAAATTAAAAATAAATAATGAAAAAACTGTAACATCAATCTCAAATATCTACGACCTCTACGACTATCTCATCGAAAAAAAATCAAATGGATACATTTTCAGAATCAAATCACGAAAGCAGGTTCGTTCTATATCAAAAAATTATACAGCCAAAACTATTTATTTACGAATACCTAATTGCACAATCGACTTAAACAAATTTAATTCACAAATTGAAAATGGTTTGATCACTTCAATAAGTGCTGTTCAAAATAAAAAAGATGCTGACTTAAAAATTGAACTTAGTCATACTATTGATAGTCACGAAATTGTTGCTGAAAAAAGAACCAATGATATTTTACTCTTACTTCATGTAAATCCTGAAATCTTAAAAAAAATAAAAGAGGAAAGACCAGAAAAAGTTAAAGCTAAAAAAGAAAATTCTCTGAATGTGATTGTTATTGATGCGGGGCATGGTGGTAAAGATCCTGGAACAATTGGATATCGAGGAACGAAGGAAAAAGATGTAAATCTTGGAATTGCATTAAAGCTTGGTTCGTTAATTAAAAATAGTTTAAAAGATATAAAGGTTGTTTATACTCGAGATAAAGACGATTTTGTTGAACTTTATCGACGTGGACAAATTGCCAATGAGAATGACGGTAAACTTTTTATTTCCATTCATTGTAATGCGACAGATGAAAGACCCGGCCGAAAAAAAGGGTTCGAAGTTTATCTTTTAAGACCCGGTAAAACGGAAGATGCAATACGCGTAGCCGAACTTGAAAACAGCGTTATAAAATTTGAAGAGGGGTATGAGGAAAGATACAAACATCTAAGTGATGAAAATTTCATTCTCACCGCTATGTCATCAACAGCTAACGTTCGCCACAGCGAAAAGTTCGCTGAAATCCTGAATGAAAAAGTTAACAAAACTCTTCCATTAAAAAATAATGGTGTTAAGCAAGCGGGCTTTTTTGTGCTCGTTGGTGCCTCAATGCCAAGTGTTTTGATTGAATCTGGTTATTTGAATCATCCCGAAGACGAGCTATTTTTAAGAAGTAATGCTGGACAACAATTAATTGCAGAAACAATCTTCAAAGCAATTGTTGATTATAAAAATTATTATGAAAATTTAGCTAGTAAATAATATTTAGATTCAACTTAAAGTGATTAACAAAAAAAATAGTTTTCTTCTCAGTCATGTGGAAAAACACTGGCTCAGTTATTTGCTTGGTTTTGCAGGAATTTATTTTATTTCAATAAGAGGACAATACACTTTGCTCGACCTCTTAGACTTGTTTCTACACGAAGCGGGACATTTCTTCTTCTCAATATTTGGACAGTTCATTCATTCCCTTGGTGGTACTTTAATGCAAATTTTATTACCGCTAATTTGTGCTTTTATATTTTTTATAAATGGTCGAAAATATATGACTCAGATTTTTCTTTTTTGGCTCGGTCATAATTTTATTAACATTAGCGTATATGTTGATGATGCCAATAAAATGAAACTAAAAATTATTGGTGGAAGTCATGACTGGAACTGGATATTAAATCAACTTGATTTAATTGAGTATTCAACTGAAATTGGATATGGATTTCTAGCCTTATCCATCTCAGCTTTTTTGACAATGTTTTTTGTCCCGTACTTCATACATGATAACGAAACTACACGAGATTAATAACAAATGCTATTTTAAGATGAATAATTCTAATAGAACTAGCAGAATAAATAACATACTAAGTCCTATCCAGCGTTTCCTTCACACAGAGGCGTCTGGTGGAATAATATTATTGGTATTTACTATTATCGCTTTAATCTGGGCAAACTCAAAACTCTCTGAATCATATTTCAAATTATGGAAACATTATGTAAGTCTTGATTTTGGTATTATACAACTGAAATATTCATTGAGCCACTGGATAAATGATGGATTGATGGTATTATTTTTTTTAGTAGTCGGTCTTGAAATAAAAAGAGAATTAATAGCAGGTGAATTATCGTCGCTAAAAAAGGCAACACTGCCGATTGCTGGTGCCATTGGCGGTATGTTATTACCCGCATTAATTTATCTGATCTTTAACTTTGGGAAAGAAGGAATGCCCGGCTGGGGTATTCCCATGGCAACTGACATAGCATTTGTTGTTGGATTGATATCGCTCTTCGGTCAACGTTTCCCGGTTCAACTTAAAATTTTCGTTCTTGCGTTAGCTATTGTGGATGACATAGGAGCAATACTCGTAATAGCAATATTTTATACAAAGGAAATTTCAACAACATCTTTAATTCTTGCTATGATAATTTTAGGCTTGTTAGTATTACTTAACAAATTGAAAGTACGAAATTTATTAGTTTATACCATTGGTGGTGTTTTTCTCTGGCTTGCTGTTTTAAAGTCTGGAGTTCACGCTACTATTGCTGGAGTTTTACTCGCTTTTGTAATTCCTGCAAAACAAAAAATAGATAAACAAAAGTTTTTAGAAAATTCAAAACAATTACTAGAGGAATTCAATAAAAATGATGATGAAGAAGATATCCTCAAAGATGAAAAAAGATTAAATATAGTTTTCGAACTGGAAAAAAGATGTGAAAATGTTTTAACACCATTACAAAGGCTAGAAAACAATCTTCACCCGTGGGTTTCATTTTTTATTATTCCATTGTTCGCCCTCGCAAATGCTGGAGTACAATTATCGGGTTCACTAACAATGAATGTACTGCATCCCATAAGCATTGGAATTATTCTGGGACTCTTCCTGGGGAAACAAATTGGAATTTTTGCCTTTTCATATCTAGCTATTAAATTTAAAATAGCAGCAAAGATGGAGAGCGTTAATTACTTAACTCTTTATGGAGCAAGCATAATTTGTGCAATTGGTTTTACTATGTCTCTATTCATTGCAAATCTTGCATTTGAATCAAATACACTTCTTGACATTTCTAAAATTGGTATTTTATTGGCCTCCTTAGTTTCTGCAATATTTGGCTACATTGTAACTAAAGTAGGAATGAATAGAATTTAAATGTTTAAGAAAGAAAATGTTTTTATACAAAGTTATTCAGTTTAGTAAAGTTAAGCTGTTTATGTTAAAGTTTATATATTAATACTTGGATGTGCTTTTCTTATCCCAATCAGCTACAACACTTTTAATAAACTCTTCTTTTTCCTTAAATAATTTATTCATGTCCAAGCCAATATATTTTTGAGCTTTTTCTTTCGTAGAAATATCAGGATAATTTATTGGAAGTTTTACATTCAATTTTATGAGTAACTTGGTTAATTCATTTCTAGATTGCTCTGACTTTTGTATAGCTTTTCCGAGAATACGAGCACATTCAAGAGGAGCATGAAAGGCTCCACCAATCGAGGCTGATACGTAATCCCATCTCCATTGCGCTTGTCTTATTAATTTTAATATTGATTTCATATCTCCCTCTTTTGCACCATTATCCCATGCCACCTTTGCTTCCAAATGAGCTTTTACTAGACTATTTTCAACAATATCTAATAATTCTCGAATCTTATCTTGTCTTTCATACACATTTTTCCGCAGAGTTTCTTCGCTTTCACGATGACATACCTGACATGAGCCTTCTATATTTTTCAAGGGACTTACAACGTGATGACTAGTGAATTTAATTCCACCTTCACTTTTATATGGCATATGGCAGTCGGCACAACTTATTCCCCTTTGTGCGTGAATCCCAAATTGTGCCAGTTCCCAATCCGGATGTTGTGCTTTGACAATTGGAACCTTACTAAGGGCATGTATGAAATCAGTATGTTCAATTTCATCATAGTACTTTTCCATTTCTTCAACACTTATTCCATTATCCCAAGGAAAAACAAGATATTTTCCTTCTCCTTTAAAATAATATTCTACATGGCATTGAGCACAAACAAGTGAGCGCATTTCATTATGTGTCGCTTTATTTATATCTTTTCCTTGTCGTTGAAATGCTTCTATCAAAGCTGGACGAGTAATTCTCAAATTCATAGTTTTCGGATCATGACAGTCTTGACAACCTATGGGATTTAAAACTTGTGAACCAAGACCGGTTAGTTTTGCTTTGTAAAAATTAGCTATTCCCATTTCATTCATTAAACGCGGGACATCTGTGCTTTTACAGGTCCAGCATGTTGCAGGTTGTGGAACACCGGTTCTTAGTGTTTTTCTAACATCTATAACGGAATAGTAGTGACCTCTAGCTTGACTGTAATCTCTTGAAAATGCATAACCTGCCCATAAAATAACCAAACTTGGATATTTTTCGAGTAAATCGATGTGACCATTTCCACCATACTTAGTATAAAAAGTTGTGTCTTGTGTCATTAAATAGGTGTGATACTGTCTTGGATAGTTAACACCCCAAACTTCATTTCGTGGTTCCCATTCACCAATTGGTCTGACCAATTGTAATGCTGCCGATTCACCTCTTCGTTCAACAATAGAAGAAGCCAATAAACCTAGTAAAAAAACCAAAATCACAGTTAATGTAAAAAGTAACCAACCAGTCCATGGCTTTTGCTTGACAAGTTCTTTAATAGATTTCATGATACTTACTTAGCCTCATTTTTAATTCTGTTTTATAATTTTTTCCATCCACTCAGGTAAAACAGGATTTAATTTTGGTACCCTTGCATAAGGAGTTGAAGCAAGCGAATTAACTTTTCCGTGGGGAGTTTCTATGTGACAATCCCAACAATATTTCTCTTTACTACTACCTGATGTTTTATAGATAATTTTCAAAAGAGAAGTTTGATCGATATAATTTTCATGGCAACGTATACAATTTTCTTGAACGACGTTTTTACCTGCTTCTTTAATTCTAATTACTTGAGGTTCCTTTCTTAGAGTAAATATAATGCTATGCCTTAATCCATCATTTGCCTTAAAATAAATTTTATGTAAGAAGTTATTTTGAGGAACATGACAATCGTTGCAGGTTGCCACATTAGCATGACTTGAATTACGCCATGTGACATATTGTGGATGCATTACATGACAATTAATGCATGCTTGTGGTTTCTCCGACAGATATTGATAAGCATTGGAAATCTTAAAAATTAAAAGAACAATACCTACAAGCAATCCACAAACAAAAGCTACAGAAAAAATCCAATTTTGTGGTGGTATAATTAGATTAAATAAATTCTTTATCCAACTCAACATATTAAAATCCAGACAATTGTTATTGCTTAAACAGGAATATTAATCTTATTTTAATTGAATATACAATAAACTTCAAGGAATACAGTCTCTCTACTCAAGATGGTTCGGAATAATAAACTGATCAAAATTACAAATAAAATGACCGAAACATTTACAATTAGTTTATTTTGATTCAAAACTAAATTATCCTCAACAGGATAATGTATTTAATCGGAGTGAAATTTTACTTGCTCAAGAAATTTAATTTTTCAACGATGAAACTATCAAATCCAGAGTATTAGTTTAATTCAAAATCTATCTTTTCTATTCTATCACTGAAATAGATCTTTAATTCAAATTTCTTTTTTCTTAATTGTGGAATTTCAAATTGTATAGAATTTAATCCAGGAGAAAATTTCCCTTCATAAATTTTTTTTATTAATACCCCTTGATCATCACACAGCTCAATTTTCCCTTTATCAGCATGAGTAAGTTCTATAAAACAAGTAAGTAAATTTTTATTAAATGAAATAGCAACTTTTATTACGGGAAAAGCATCACTCAAAGCTTCTATCAAATTTTCGAGTTTTACTTTTATAATTTCAGTAGCCTCGATACTTTCGTTATGTAATTTATCTAAGGAGGTAACTTGGTAATAAAATTCTGTCTGGACAGGTTTAGAAATGAAATCATAAAAGTAATAAGTGTTTGAAAATGTATAAAGATAACGCGGAGAATTTCGGTTGATATTTTTAGTTAGCCCTTTGTAAATATTGTAATATTTCGCTGTATCACCATCTTCTGCTTGTTCAGGAATTCCCCAAACAAGTTCAACTAGACCAAGTTTGCCTTTCAAATTTTTGCCACTTAACAAATAAGGAGCTTTTGGAGGAATAGAATCTTTCCAATTCATCGGTGGAATATTTGCAAGATATTTATAAGAATTAAATTTGGTATCTTTAATATTCTCATATCTAAAAAAACTTTGGCCTGCAGCATTATACTTTCTCGTAATATTAATTTGTTCTTCTAACTCTTTGAAGACATCATCATTATAAGCACCTATGCCAGCGATAATATGTCGACCATAATTATTTTTCGTCCAATCGTGTACCAAAGATTCGAATTTCGGATTATTTTGAATATCCCAATAAATTTGAGGGACCACATAATCATGCTTCTTACTCCTAAGCCACTCTCGAGAATCTTGAAACAATGCGTTTTTTCCTTCAAGTCCTTTTGCATCACTTATATTTTCATAAATTCCAATTGGTGCTGATCCAACCTTCACGTGTGGCTTAATAAATGTTACTGTATCGTAAATTTCCGTTATAAGTTGATTAATACTTTCTCTTCTAAAATCATCTAAAGTTCTACCCCCGCCATACATTCGAAAAGTTAAAGTATCATTGAAAGATTTTCCGGGATAACGAATGTAATCGAGATGAATACCATCAATATCGTAGTTTTTTGTAAGTTCAATACAAATATTTTTGATATAGTCTCTTACTTCTGGTAGTCCAGGATCCAGCCAGTAGACGTTTTGATTGTTTTCTCTATGGATTCTAATCCATTCAGGACGGGCTAACATAATATGAGGCGGGTCTGAAATTGGAATTTTAGCGTCTCCCGATTTAACGGGAAAAACATTTATCCAAGCATGAACTTCAAAAAATTTTTTTCTTGCCTCTTTAATTAAAAATTCCAATGGGTCATAACTTGGAGCTTTACCAAGTGTCCCCGTTAAATATGGTGACCATGGTTCTAAGTTACTCTTATACATTACAGAACCTTGTGACCTAACTTGAAAATAAATTGTGTTAAAATTTTTCGATTTAAGATTATCCAAAATTTCGATTAGCTTTTGCTTTTGAATTTCTGGATTGTAAGTATGTGAAGGAGGCCAGTCAAGTTGAAAATTTGTTGTTAACCACACTGCTCTTACTTCTCTTTTAGGTTGGGATAAGAGAAAGCATTCATTTGTAAGTAGAATCGGTAAAGATAGGATTAGTATCAAACTAATTAATTTCATAACAATAAAAATTATTCAACAATAACAGCAGTACCGTAAACTAAAATTTCAGCTGTATTCTGCATAATAAATGAAGTTGAAAATCTTACTCCAATGATTGCATTTGCCCCAAGTTCTTGAGCTTGTGAAATCATCCTGTTTAATGCTTGTTCACGAGATTCTGCTATAAGTTTTGTATATTCTTCAATTTCTCCCCCGACTACATTTTTCAATAATGCAACTATATCTTTCCCTAAATGTCTTGCTCTTACAGTATTGCCTTTTACAATTCCTAAGATTTTAATTGTTTTTTTCCCAGGAATTTCTTCTCCTGTTGTAATTATCATCTATCAATCTCCTTGTATTTATCAATTTTTTTTAGTGTAATCTTTTCTCTTATAACAGAAAAAAGTAAGAAAACCATTCCCGCAATTACACTAAATAATCCTACTTTTAGGATTATACTCATTTCTTTTTCTACAATTATGCTCTCAAAAATTTTAAAGAGGCCATATGAAATTATTATCACAATTCCTACTGTAAAAATAAGCCATCCTATTATGCGTTCAAGTTTATTATAAAATTTTTTCCAATAATCATCGAATTTTTCTTGTTGATATGTGTTATTTTTCATGTCCTTTTTGCCTTTCAAATTTGTTACAAATATTAAACTTTTATATTCAATTCATCACTCAATTTTTTCCGGCTTATCAAAGTTAAATTAATAAAAATTTTAATTCATCTTGTTAAAAACTTTGACTGAATTAAAATCAGAAATACTTAAAATCGTTTTCCATCAAAATATAGATAAATTCAATGAATACTCACTCCAGTCTTTTAAGAGTGATTGATTAGCCAAATTTTTTCAATTCAGAAGCCAGAAATTCTACTGCTAATATGAATCGTGGACCCGGACGAAAGAAGATATTTTCGTCAACAAAGATTACTTTATTTTCTTTAATCGCTTTAATGTTTTTCCACTCAGGATAGTGTCTAATAATTTCTTGAAGATTTTCTTTTTCCAATGATGATAGTATTAAAATTTCAGGATTTTGAATAATTAAATCTTCACGAGAGATTACAGGATAATTTGCATTCAAATTACTTGCAATATTTCTAATGTTTACCGATTCAAGTATCTCGTTAATAAAAGTATTTTTTCCTGCTACCATTAATGGATTTAATGATACAATAAACAATCCACTCGTATTTTTGAGTTTTAATTTTTTTACATTCTGCAATCTAAATTCAATATCTTTTAATACTGAATCAGCTATTTGGACTTTATTAAAAATCAACGACAAGTCTTTTATAGACTTTTTAATTCCTTGAATATTTCTCGGATTGGTTACAAATACATTTATACCAAGTGACTTTAACCTATCGAACGTTAGCTTAGTATTTCCTTCGACCGTGATGAAAACCAAATCAGGATTCAATTCAACAATTTTTTCAAAATTAACGTTGAGCATATCCCCTACTATTTCTTTTTCCTTAGTTTCCTGCGGATAATCACAAAAACGTGTAACCCCAACTAATTTATCACCGCAACCAATATGGAAAATGATTTCTGTCAAATTTGGTGCTAACGAGATAATTCTGTTTATATCTTTTGTTAAGCTTAATTCATTACCAAGATCATCGTAAATGTTTTTATAACTTTTACTCTCTTGTTGATCACCACAAGAGATAAAAAGAAATAAAACACAAAAAACGATCAAAAGTCTTAATCCCACGGTAAATTTCCTCTAAATAATTCTCTTTTACCACTTTCAATGTGTAAAAATAAATCTTTTAATTCAGGACAAGATATTAAATAACCATTCTGTCTTTTCCACGGATTTCTTTGTTCTTTCTTTTGTAGTAATTCTCCACCATTATAATAGGGATATTCTTCCATTAACTTAATAGCTTTCTCTTCTCCTTCCAGTGCAAGTTCTAAGTTCTCGGGATTATTAAAACCTAAAAATTTAACTTTATCTTCAGTTAATCGTAGTACTTTCCGAATAAGGTGAAATCTTCTTTCCTTAAAAGCAAAACTTACAAATGTAATATAATTTGGATAGTACCCTAGAAATTCTCTAAATCTACAAATTGGAAATAAGAGATTTTCAAAAGAATCTCTTGAAAACTCCTCCGTAGTGGATCTTTCACGTAAATCTTCGTTGATTAATCCTAGATGATCTGCTAATTCAAAATATGATTGAGATTCTGATTTCGCATTAGCTTCTTTTCTTGATTGTCCACCGGTGAAAATCAGAAGAGCATTTTTATCAGCTTTGGCTATTTCACAACCTTTAATAATATGTTCAATATAAAGTTTTGGTTCTCCCTTTTGAAATGAAAATAAAATCCAATTTGAATCATCAAGAATATTTTCAAATGTCTTTCCGATATAAATTGAATGACCTGCTACAATTACAAGTGAAGTCAATCTTTTGCTATCCTTAGAATTAAAAACCATTTAATTTCAATATTTGTTAAGACTTTCCAATTTTTTAAATTGCAATGCACCCTTAGCTCAGTTGGTAGAGCAACTGACTCTTAATCAGTGGGTCGCGAGTTCGAGTCTCGCAGGGTGCACAA
>CAKZPH010000248.1 GCA_937138605.1 uncultured Ignavibacteriales bacterium | reverse complement strand
ATAGGTGATGATGAACATGGATGGAGTTCTCAAGGTATTTTTAATTTTGAAGCGGGTTGCTACGCAAAGGTAATTCGTCTTTCCCCTGAGAACGAACCTGAAATTTATTCCTGTACAAAACGCTTCGGGACAATTTTAGAAAATGTCGTATTTGATCCAGTATCAAGAAATATTGATCTTGATGATGATAGAATTACTGAAAACACAAGAGCTTCTTATCCGATTGAATTTATTCCGAATATTGTTTCTGAAGGTTATGTTCATTCACATCCAAAAAATATTATTTTTCTAACTTGTGATGCTCAAGGTGTTATGCCTCCTATTGCCAGGTTAAGTCCTGAACAGGCTCAGTATCATTTTATAAGTGGGTATACTTCAAAAATTGCAGGGACAGAAATTGGACTTGGTCGTGAACCAGAAATTACATTCAGTGCATGTTTCGGTGCACCATTTATGGTACGACATCCTTTTGAATACGCTGAAATGTTGAAAGATAGAATGTTAAAACATAAAGTCAATGTTTGGTTGATTAACACAGGTTGGATTGGGGGAAAGTTTGGAGTAGGTAAAAGAATAAGTATACGTCACACTCGAACAATGTTGAATGCTGCTCTTGATGGTTTACTTGATAATGTCGAGTACAGAAAAGATAAATTATTTGGTTTTGAAATTCCCACTACTTGTCCTGGCGTTCCATCGGAAGTTTTAGACCCTGCAAGTTCTTGGGGAGACAAAATAGAATATTGGAAAAAATATGATGCTCTGGTAGCTAGATTTATCCAGAACTTTAAACTCTATGAAAGATATTGTTCAAACGAGGTTCGTGAAGCAGGTCCGAAACGACTAAGTGAAGTTGTGGTAGAAATATAAATAATGATTTTTACTCATTTAAACATTGAGGAGGGATTAAATTAAATCCCTCTTTTTATTTTGTGAAAAACTTAATTAATGTTAATTAATTATTTATTAGAACTGATTTGAATAATTTACTTTTTACAATTTTATTACTTACCTTTTCAAGTCAAATAATTTTTTCGCAATCTTTTCGTTTGCTTAGACCTGTAAAAGATAATATTCAAGCAAATGGATCATATCTTTATGGTGAACCGAGATACTTAAATCCTTCTCTTGCGCATCTGGGAATTGATTATGCCATTGCATATGATACGTGTTATGCATCCATTGATTCAAGAGTTTATTTTGTAGGTTATAACCCCAATGATACAATTGGTGGCTACGAGCCCGGTGGAGCTGGTAACTACATCATTCTACAGACAATGTGGAATAATCGACCACTATACCTATTATATATGCATTTGAAGAAACCTCTAGTAGTAACAGATCAATATGTTACTCAAGGACAGCCAGTTGCAATTACAGGTAATACAGGAAATTCAACCGGTCCTCATCTTCACTTTGAGATAAGACTTGGAACAGTGAGTTATTCAGGAGTTAGAACAAGAAGAAATCCTGAACTTTGGTGTGCAATAAGTGGTATGGGAGCAATTTATGGAAGAGTTCCCAGCGCCTCCAATAATACCAGGGTTGATATTTCACCTGATCCTAAGCCGCGTCCTCCTTACACAACTTTTTCTTATGCCCTCACTTATAATTTTAATGATCCTGCAATAGGAAGTGACGATATTTATCAAGAAAACTATGCAATAGGTGACGTTAAACCTGGAATTTACACCATCACAGCTTTAGGTGGGGCTTATAGGAGAGTTGTAAGAGTTAACGCAGGTCAAGTTGTTAATGCTGATTTACAAACAGAAGTTGAAACCGATTTGATTGCACAAAATTCAATACAATTATATCAAAACTTTCCCAATCCTTTTAATTCAGTAACAAATATTAGAGTATTTATACCATATGATTTTGAAGGTATCAGCAAAATAAAATTAGAAATTTTTAATTCGCTTGGTGAGAAATTATTTGAAAAGGAGGATTTTACTCATGGACTAAATGAAATTTATTTTAATAGCAAGGAAATTGTATCAGATTTATCAAACCAAATTCTTTTTTACCGGCTTTTTGATGGTAATAAGTTTATAACTAGAAAAATGATATACCTAAAGTAAAAATTCAGGGAGTAAAAAATGAAGATTCGAAAAGAGGACGCTCTTGAATATCATCGTTCCGGCAGGAAAGGGAAAATTGAAGTTATTCCGACTAAGCCCTGCCAGACGCAATGGGATCTTTCACTTGCGTATACACCAGGGGTTGCTGAACCTTGTCTTGAAATTGCCCGTGATGAAGAACTTGTTTATGAATATACTGCAAAAGGGAATTTAGTTGCAGTAATTAGTAATGGAACAGCTGTATTAGGGCTTGGCGATATAGGTCCATCTGCAGGTAAACCAGTTATGGAAGGTAAAGGAGTTTTGTTTAAAAGATTTGCGGATATAGATGTGTTTGACATAGAAATAAACACTAAAAATGTTGACGAGTTTATTCGTTGTGTCCAACTTCTCGAGCCAACATTCGGTGGAATCAACCTTGAAGACATCAAAGCACCTGAATGTTTTTATATTGAGCAGGAATTAAAACGAACAATGAATATTCCAATTTTTCATGATGACCAACATGGAACAGCAATAATTAGTGGTGCAGCGTTATTAAATGCATGCGAACTTGCCGGAAAAGAACTAGATAAAATCAAAGTTGTTTTCAATGGTGCAGGTGCATCAGCAATTTCTTGTGCTCATCTTTACACATTATTAGGCGTAAAAAAGGAAAATATCATCATGTGTGATACTCATGGTGTGATTTATAAAGGTCGCACTGAACACATGAATGAATTTAAGGCTATGTTTGCTTCTGATACAAACGCACGAACCTTAGCAGAAGCTTTTGTGGATGCAGACGTTTTTGTTGGACTTTCCGTTGGTAATGTTGTGACCAAAGAAATGGTTCGTTCAATGGCTAAAAATCCTATAGTATTTGCTATGGCAAATCCATATCCAGAAATCACTTATGAAGATGCTACCGATGCTAGAGATGATATCATTATGGCAACAGGACGCTCTGATTATCCCAATCAAGTAAATAATGTTCTTGGATTTCCATTTATTTTCAGAGGTGCTCTTGATGTTCGAGCTCGTGCTATTAATGATGAGATGAAACTTGCTGCTTCATATGCTTTAGCAAGATTAGCAAAAGAAGAAGTACCTGATTCTGTCATACGAGCATATGGTGGAGTACCGTTAAAATTCGGGAAGGAATATATTATTCCAAAGCCATTTGATCCCAGAGTGCTCACTTATGTAGCACCAGCTGTTGCGAAAGCCGCAATTGAAACGGGTGTAGCGAGAAAGAAAATTGAAGACTGGGATGAATATAAATTACAACTTTTGGAAAGATTAGGGATTTCTAAACAAATAGTTCGCGTTGCTGTTGAAAAAGCAAGAGGTAGTAATAAAAAAATTGTATTTCCAGAAGGGAATCAAATCAAAATTTTAAAGGCTGCTGAAATTTTGATAGATGACAAAATCGCAAAACCAATTTTACTTGGAAAAGAGGATGAGATTCGTGAGCTGATTTTAACCAATAATATTGATGCAGAAGGTATTGAAATTATAAATCCAGAAACTTCCAGATACTACGATGAATTTGTGGAGGAATTTTATTCACTACGTCAAAGAAAAGGAATAACTAGAAATGAAGCAAAAAAATATATGCTTTTGCCAAATTACTTTGGTGTGATGATGGTTCACAAAGGTTACGCCGATGGGTTAATTTCAGGATTAACATCGCACTATCCTGATACTATACGACCAGCATTACAAATAGTTAAAACTGCGCCTGGAGTAAAGAAGGTCAGCGGACTTTATATTATGCTTGTTAAAAAAGAAGCATATTTCTTTGCTGATACAACAGTTAACGTAAATCCAACGTCAGAAGATTTGGCTGAAATTGCTTTGTTAGCCGCTCAAACTGCACGAAGATTCAACATTGAACCGAAAGTGGCTATGTTGTCATTTAGTAATTTTGGTAATGCACCTTATCCAGAAAGTTTAAAAGTAGCTGAAGCTGTTAAGATCATTAAACAGAAAGATCCAGAATTAATGGTAGATGGTGAGATGCATGCTGATACAGCAGTGTATCCACCAATCCTTGAACAAGACTTTCCATTTTCAGAATTAAAAGGAAAAGCAAATGTTTTGATCTTTCCAAATCTCGATGCTGGAAATATTGCTTATAAAATTTTGTGGAGACTTGGTAATGCTGACGTTATTGGTCCAATTTTGATGGGACTTAGAAAACCAATCCATGTTTTACAAAGGGGATGTGATGTAAATGATATAGTGAACATGGCAGCTATTGCTGTTGTAGAAGCAAATGGTTAGAAGAGAAAAAGTGATCGCCGAACTTGATCTTAAGGAGTTAGAGGGTGATTATAAATCACCCTCTTTTGTTAAAGACTTGTTGAGATGTTGATTCTGTGTAACACTCCTGCTTTACCAAATGAAGAAAGACCATAATCAAACCTGAAGTCACTAACATTTAATCCAAATCCCAAATTAAATCCTTCCGTTCCTGTAGTAGTTCCAATCTTCAACTCACGCTTTCTCTCATTATTGTAACCAAACCTTAAAATAAAATAGTTTGATGTATAAATCTCACCACCAAAAATAAAATTCTTAAATCGCTGAGTAATGGATGAACTTTTTTCATTCAATTTCACAAACTCAATAAAAACTCTTAGTGGTGTATATTCTAACTTCTTCGATATACCAACACGAACATCTAGAGGTAATTTTTCTTTGATGTTATAATAGCTTTTAACTTGTGAACCTACATTTAAGAAAGAAATTCCTGCAGAAAATTGTTTTAGTTTATCGTAGTAAGTTAAACCAGCATCAAATCCAAAAGCTAAAGAATAGACATTATAAATTGAAGAATAAATAAGTTTCAGGTTTACTCCATAACTAAAATCATTTCCCAGCAAATTGGAGTAATTTGTTATGAGTCCTAAATCATTTACGGAAAAATTTCCTTTTGAGTTGCCTAGTTCATCAAGTAACTCAAAAGAACCGTAGTTTGTATATGCAAATGCTAATCCAATTTTTCCAACTTTCTTTATATGTGGGTTATAACTCAAAAATCCTGAATTCGCATCAAGGAAGTGTTTTAGAAAGCCGATCGTAATTTTGTTCCTCTCGACGAAATTCATTCCTGCTGGATTATAAAAAATCACTGCAGGGTCATCAATATTTGCAACAAAGCTTCCACCAAGACTAGCCGACCTTGCACTTGCATCAAGTTTTAGAAAATCATAAGCTGTTTGAGCAACTAATGATGATGAAAAAATCAAACCTACAAATAGAATTTTCTGCATCTCTTCCTCAAAATTCTCTTCAATTATATTCAATATAATCACAAAACTGATATCATAAAAAGCCACCCATCATAGATAATCTTTAATTTCAAAAATCCAAATTGATTGAAATTATTTTTAAGTAATAATTTATCTATAAATGTATATCGCGCCTGGATTTATTTTTGTATCAAACTTCTTTATGAAATTCCCATCCTTGTTAAAAATTTGCACTTCCCCATTTTGAGTGAAGTTTTTTGGATTACCAATGTATAATCTTTCACTTAAATCATCGTATGCAATTGAATATGCAATTCCATAAATATCGTTTATCCTGTTGCCGGCAATAAAGACTGTATCAACCTGTTTATTGGTCAAATTAATTTTTCCAACTCCTCGATCATTAATGTAATAAACAATATTTGTTTTTGTTAATGCTATGTCTTGTGGGTGATAAGCAAGAAGAATTGAATCAACTACATTTAATGAATTAGGATCTATTATAAACAAACCTGCAATTGACGTGGGACTCATAAAATCTCCAGAGCAACCAATAATAACTTTGTTGTCATTTGTGACAGTTACAAATCTAGGATTCTGTCTTACATTTATAGTCTTTATAACTGAATTTGTTGAAAGATCAATAACAGAAACTGAATTACCTGAACCAAGCTTTGAGTTGGCAATAAATAATTTATTGTTAGCATATCCAATTCCTTCTGGATACTCGCCAACTGGAATTTCTCGTGTAATTTTTAGTTGACTGGGGTCAAATTCTATAACAGAATGTTTGCTAAAACTAGTTACAAAACCTCTCGATGAATTTAATATAAAAATTTCACGAGGACTACCGCCTGTTCCCAAATCTAAAACTCCAATTGATTTTCCAGTTTTCAGATCTATTACTTCAATTTTATTGCTAGCATCAACAGCAATGTAACCTTTATCCTGAAAGATAAACATACTATTTGCATTGTCACCCAAGACCTTTCCATTTTTTGATGAGTAGAAATTTGTAATTACATTACCAGTTGATGGGTCATAATATGTTATTTCACTATTGTTCTGTCCGTATAACCCTTCATTAATTACAAAAATACCTTTTGTTGAAAATTGTATCGGTGGTTCAACAGGATTTTCCTTTG
>CAKZPH010000247.1 GCA_937138605.1 uncultured Ignavibacteriales bacterium | reverse complement strand
TTTCCATAAACGGGCATAACTTGAACATGTGATAATCCTGCAATCGAACCTGATTCATAATTATAAATATGAGCATCTTTATCGCATATGATTTCATCCCATGGCTCAGTATGAGCTTTAATGCAAAGTTGGTTACCCATCGTTCCACTAGGAACAAATAGCGCTGCCTCTTTGCCTAAAAGCTGAGCAACCATTTCCTGGAGTTTGTTCACTGTCGGATCTTCACCAAACACATCATCACCTACTTCAGCACTCATCATAAATTCACGCATTTCTTTCGAAGGTTTTGTTACTGTATCACTTCTCAGATCCACTACTCTCATTTTTCTTTGCTCCTAATTTTTTAGTTAGAGCCAACGATATAAAAATGCCTGAAAATAATAATGAAAAGTAGCTAATTAAATCACGATACTTGACGTAAGTAGTAACAACATCATTTGTATAAATATCTCCGACTAACACAGCTCGAGTAAATAATTCAGTTTCATAAATTGTATTGCCATATTTATCAATTATAGAACTTATTCCACCATTAGCACATCTTACAACCCACCTTCTATTCTCAATTGCTCTGAAGATTGCAAATTGTTTATGTTGATAAGGACCTGAAGATTTTCCGTACCAACTATCGTTTGTAACGACAACTAGAAATTGAGCTCCACGACCAACAAACTCAGAAACAAAAGAAGGAAAAACCGATTCATAACAAACGGCAGCTGAAAACTTTAGTGTATCATTATTAACTGGCATTCTAAAAATTGTGTATTCATCCCATCTACTCCAATTTCCAATTCCAACGTTCCACTTTATCCATTCACCTAAAAATGGAAAGTAATTAAGATAAGGTGCCCGTTCAGCAAACGGAACAAGATTCATTTTTCCATATTCTTGAATATTTAGATCATCGGGTAAAAACAGAGCAACTCCATTGTAAGTATCATAATAGAAAGACGAATCACTTGAAATCCTTGTATCAGCTTTTATGTCTTCAGCTGAATAATAAAAGTGCACCAAAGGTACGCCCGCAATTAATGCAACTTGATTTTGATCTACAAAACTTCTAATACGCTTAACCTGCTCGGGATATCTTCCACTAAGTAAGTAGTTATTGAATGCAGATTCTGGAAGAACAATGAGTTGAGCTCCTTGTTTAACAGCACTATCTGCTAAGGCAAGGTAAACATTTATTTGTTCATCGATTAAATCATCCCATTTTTCCCATGGATCAAAATCAGGTTGAATAATTCCAACTCTCAGCTTTTTACCATCGTAAATTGGATCGTTCAAAATTACCTTACCATAAATAAAAAAAGAAATAAGAATTATGACAATAATGGAAATTTTATTTAATGAAAATCGAAAGCTCTCATATCTAAAATTTTTATACGCCAGATAAATCAAGACATTAAACACAACAATAATGAAAGATAGACCATAAACACCAATAATTGAAGTGACCTGGATTAATGAAAGATAATAGGTTTGAGAATGAGCTAAAGTTAACCAGGGAAACGCAGTCTCATCAACTGAACGAAGGTATTCAAGAGAATTCCAGAGAAAAGGAAATGAGAAATTAGCTACTTTTTGACTTAAGTTGTTTTTTATAAAATTAAAACCAAGAAAAGGAATCCAGTAGAAAATCGGATGAACTAATATTAAAGCTACAGAACCAATCATCATAAACGGGTCAGTTTTGGAAGTCCACCCTCCAATCCAGTATAAAGACACAGTATGAAAAATGAGCATACTCAAATA
>CAKZPH010000246.1 GCA_937138605.1 uncultured Ignavibacteriales bacterium | reverse complement strand
CAATTATACTTTGGGTTATTCAAGAAATCGAATTTTAAAGTTGCAACTTAAAGATTTAGAATAAAATTCTGAGCTTGTGATTCATCTTAAATGATCAAAATTTAACCATTCTTGAGAAAAGTATTAAAATTTAATAAGATTGTAAAAGAATTGATTTAATTGCGGGCGTAGCTCAGTTGGTAGAGTACCAGCTTCCCAAGCTGAGGGTCGCGGGTTCGAATCCCGTCGCCCGCTCAATAAATCAAGTAAGATCTTTTTCCAATAAGCAATTAAAATTAATTTGATTATTTTCAATCCTCACTATCTAGAGCTATCAATTCAATATTAAAATTATAATTCCATTTTTTTTTCGATTTGTATACTGGCATTTAAAGAGTATGGTAGGCTAAGAGAACTCAAAGATTTATTTTGCGCTCTTAATTTTTAAAAATTATTTGAATAGAGATAAAATATTTAGAAGATCATTAATTTTTTAACATTAAAATCAAAAAGTCCCGCTCGAATAAACTTCGAAACGGGACTTACAGGAGGAGCTATAACTATTTTTTAATAATCCATTCCGCCAGGAGGCATTGCAGGCATTGGTTGTTCTTTCTTAGGCTTTTCAACGACTACAGCTTCAGTAGTAATTAACATCGAAGCAACTGAAGCCGCATTTTGTAAAGCAATTCTCGCAACCTTAGTTGGATCAATCACTCCACTCTTCATTAAGTTCTCAAATTGTTCAGTATTTGCATTGAATCCAAAATCATCTTTTGCATCTTTAACTTTCTGTACAACAACTGAGCCTTCCAAACCAGCGTTTTCAACGATTAGTCTGATTGGAGCTTCTAGAGCTTTCTTTACGATCTCAACGCCAGTTCTTTGATCTTCATTCTCAACTTTCACTTCCAAGTTCTCAAGTGCTCTTAAGTATGCAACTCCTCCGCCTGGAACTATTCCTTCCTCGACAGCTGCTCTTGTAGCATGTAAAGCATCCTCAACACGAGCTTTTTTCTCTTTCATCTCAATTTCGGTTGCAGCACCAACTTTAATAACAGCTACGCCGCCTGATAGTTTAGCCATTCTTTCTTGTAATTTTTCTTTGTCATAATCACTTGTTGTCTTATCAATTTGAACTTTGATTTCATTAATTCTTGTTTTAATATCTTCCTTCTTTCCTTTACCTTCTACAATTGTGGTATTGTCTTTATCAACAACTACTCGAGCTGCGCTACCTAAATAGGAGATTTGAGCATTTTCTAATTTAAAACCTTTCTCCTCAGAAATAACTGTACCACCTGTTAAAATTGCTATATCTTCTAGCATTGCTTTTCTTCTATCTCCAAATCCAGGAGCCTTTACAGCACAAACTTTTAACGTACCACGAAGTTTATTTACAACCAAGGTCGCAAGTGCCTCACCTTCAACTTCCTCAGCAACGATCAATAGTGAACGACCAGATTGAGCAACCTTTTCTAAAATAGGTAACAAGTCTTTCATTGAGGAGATTTTCTTGTCGTGCAATAAAATATATGGATCTTCAAGAATTGCTTCCATAGAATCAGGATTGGTAACGAAGTAAGGTGACAAGTAACCACGGTCAAATTGCATACCTTCTACAAGTTCTAAAGTAGTCTCGGTACCTTTTGCCTCCTCAACGGTAATCACACCATCTTTACCAACTTTATCCATTGCATCTGCAATAATCTTTCCAATAGAAAGATCGTTATTTGCAGAGATTGCACCAACTTGAGATATTTCAGTTGAAGTTTC
>CAKZPH010000245.1 GCA_937138605.1 uncultured Ignavibacteriales bacterium | reverse complement strand
AGAGACAGGTTCGCGCTTTATGTAAGGTGGTAACGGTACAGTACCAATTTTTTCTACAATCGAAAAAACATCTTTATCTGTTAAAAATCTGACTGTTCTACCTCGAGAAGTTGTATTATCAATAATTTCGCAGACAAGACCTTCATCAAAGTAGATTTTATTCCCAATTCTCACTTTTCTTGCTGGTTCTACAATTACATCCCAAATTTTATCAACAGGATTCAACTCACGTAATAATAGAACTTCAATCTTTGCACCAGTCTTTTCTTTTTGTCCAATTAATCTCGCTGGAAATACTTTTGTTTCATTTAATACTATACAATCACCTTTCTGAAAGTACTCGTGTATTTCATAAAATTTTCTATCCTCAATCTCCTGAGTATCCCTGTGAAGAACCATCAGTTTACAAGCGTCTCGTGGAGTGGTGGGAAACTTTGCAATTAAATTTTTCGGCAATTGAAACCTAAAATCTGATAATTTCAATTCTCTATCAAATAAATCCATACTTTTACCTCATAGTTTTTTAAATATAAAAGCTGTTCTTTAAGCAATAATAACTCAAAGAACAGCTTTAAATTTTTGCTTAACTCATTTTTTCTTTACTGCTTTCTTTACTGTTTTTTTAACAATCTTTTTTATAGTTGCATTTTTCGTTGTCTCTTTAACTTTTGACATTTTTTCAAGCACAACAGCTCGAGCAGCAGCTAATTTTGCAATTGGTACACGGAATGGCGAACAACTTACATAGTCTAATTCTATTCTATGACACAACATCACCGAGTCGGGTTCTCCGCCGTGCTCACCACAAATACCAACTTTAAGTTTAGGTCTTGTCTTTCTACCTTTTGCAACAGCAATTTTCATCAACTCACCAACACCGTTAACATCAATTGATTCAAAAGGATCTCTAGGTAGAATATCACGCTCTACATAAGCAGGCAAGAATTTCCCCGAATCATCTCTTGACATTCCGAAAGCTGTTTGAGTTAAATCGTTCGTACCAAAGGAGAAGAATTGAGCAACTTGAGCTATTTCATCTGCAACAATGCATGCTCTCGGTAATTCTATCATAGTTCCAATCGTATATTCAATCTTTTCTCCTTTTTCTTCCATAACTTCGTTAGCTACCCGTCTTACAATTTCTTCCTGTAATTTCAATTCATTAATATGACTAACCAGAGGAATCATTATTTCTGGAAATACCTCGATACCCTTTTTCTTAACATTACATGCCGCTTCAAAAATTGCACGAGCTTGCATTTCAGTAATTTCAGGATAACTTATACCAAGGCGACATCCACGGAATCCAAGCATGGGGTTGAATTCTTCCATACTTTCAACTTTACTTTTTAAATTATCTATGGAAATTCCCATACGTTCTGCAACTTCCTGAATCTCCTTATCACTATGAGGTAAAAACTCGTGCAATGGTGGATCAAGAGTTCTAATAGTAACAGGTTTACCAGCCATCACTTCAAAAATGCCTTCGAAGTCTTCTCTTTGAAGTGGTAAGAGTTTATTAAGGGCATTCTTTCTACCCTCAAGAGAATCAGCTAAAATCATTTCGCGAACTGCATGTATTCTATCTCCTTCAAAGAACATATGCTCTGTTCGGCAAAGCCCAATTCCTTCAGCACCAAAGGCGATTGCATTTCTTGATTGTTCGGGTGTATCTGCATTTGTTCTAACCTTAAGTCTTCTGATTTTATCTGCCCAGGTCATTAAATCAGCAAATTTATTATAAACTGGAGCTTCACCTGGGCTTAATGTTTTACTAATGAGTACTTGAATAATTTCAGATGGTTTAGTTTGAATTTGACCAATAAATACTTCACCAGTAGTGCCATCAAGGGAAATATAATCACCTTGACGAATAACAATCTTTTTACCCTGAATTTTCATTTCTTGATTTTGATAATCTATCTCTAAATCACCACAGCCGGCAACACAAACTTTACCCATTTGGCGTGCTACTAAAGCAGCGTGAGATGTCATACCACCACGAGCTGTTAAAATTCCTTCTGCAGCATTCATTCCTTTAATATCTTCTGGTGAAGTCTCTACTCTGACAAGAATTACTTTTTCACCACGCGAAGCCCATTCTTCTGCATCGGGAGCGTTAAATACAACTCGACCTGTTGCTGCTCCAGGACCAGCATTAAGTCCTTTAGCAATTAATCGACCTTCTTCAATTGCTTTTCTCTTTTCGTTATGATCAAAAATCGGTCTCAATAATTGATTAAGCTGATCGGGATCAATTCTTCTTATGGCCTCTTCTTTTGTTATTAACTTTTCGTTGACCATATCAACAGCCATAGTTACGGCTGCAAAACCGGTTCTCTTACCAACTCGACATTGTAACATCCATAATTTACCTTGTTGCACGGTAAACTCAATATCCATCATTTCCTTGTAATGTTTTTCAAGAATTTTTCTGATGTTATCGAGTTGTTTATAGATTTCTGGTTTTGTTTCTTTCAAAGTGCTAATTGGAAGGGGAGTCCTAATTCCGGCAACAACATCTTCACCTTGAGCATTCACGAGATATTCACCATAGAAATCGTTTTCACCTGTAGCAGGGTCACGTGTGAAAGCTACACCAGTTAAAGAATCATCTCCCATATTTCCAAAGACCATAGCTTGGACATTGACTGCAGTACCCCAATCTTCCGGAATGTTATTTAGTTTACGATATGCTTTTGCTCTTTCATTGTTCCATGACAAAAACACTGCTCCAATTGCGCCCCAAAGTTGTTCCCATGCATCTGTAGGAAAATCGTGTCCAGTTTTTGCTTTAATCTCAGCTTTAAATTCTTCAACAAGTTGTTTTAAATCTTCTGTAGTAAGTTCAAGATCCTGTGTAATACCACGCTCTTGCTTTTTTCTTTCAATAATTACTTCGAATGGATCGTTTTCGTTTTTATGTTGGGGTTTCAAACCTAAAACCACATCACCATACATCTGAACAAAACGACGATATGAATCATAAACAAAACGTTCATTATTTGTCTTCTTAATTAAACCTTGAACGGTTTCATCATTTAATCCTAAGTTAAGGACTGTATCCATCATACCTGGCATTGAAGCCCGAGCACCTGAGCGAACTGAAACTAATAATGGATTTTCTGGATCTCCAAATTTTGCGCCCATTATCTTTTCTACTTTCGCTAAAGCTTCCCTAATTTGCTTTTCTAGTTCTTTTGGATATGTTTTATTGTGTTTATAAAAATAAGTGCAAACTTCAGTTGTGATAGTAAATCCTGCAGGAACAGGAAGTCCAATGTTAACCATTTCTGCTAAATTTGCACCTTTACCGCCGAGCAATCCTTTCATGTCTGCTCGACCTTCAGCTTTTTTACCTCCAAAAAAATAAACATATTTTTTTGCTGCTTTGGGCATCGATACTACCTCATTAATTTATTTGACATTTAATAAACCAGTTTAATACTTCTAAAGAAAAAGGATTGGTGTCATTGTCACGCATCCTTTCTGGATGCCATTGAACAAGTAAAAGTGGAGATTTGTTATCTTTTTCTCTCCATTCCATAGCTTCAATTACACCATCGCTAATTGATATTGCCACAACTTTTAAGTCCTGGGCTAACTTATCAATAGCTTGATGATGCGAACTATTTACATTACCAAAGTCATTAAGTGTTATTTCTCGTAAAATCGAATTTTCAAAAACTTTGATGGTATGTACTAAATCATCATCGTTGGTGGTTTTATGATTTGGAATATCTTGATGCAAAGTTCCTCCCAGATGAACATTCACCATTTGCATCCCTCTACAAATTCCTAAGATAGGTAAGCTATTCTTGAGTGCAATTTCAAGCAACTCTCTTTCAAATTTATCTCTATAGTCATCGATATGTCTTGATAAACCCTCATCGTTTGTCTGACCGTATAAAACAGGATTTATATCATTTCCTCCGGGTAGCAGTAATGATGTACATTTAAGTAAATCCTCAGGGGAATTTTTCGAATGTTGAAGTGGTTCTATTTTAACTTCTGAATAAAAATACCTAATCCAATCAACGTAATTATGAATTTTGCTGCCATAAAAAGCCATTCCAATTATGATTTTCTTTTCAAACATAGCATATCATTAATAATTTTATCATAGTTCTCTAAAATTGCTGTGATCTTCACAAATATGGGTAGAACCCCAGCTCTCTTAAATTCATTGATAAACTTTTGAATTTTGACAAAATCCTTATTCGTAGTTATCAGGAATTTACAATCGAATTTTTCTGCAAATTTAATTAATCTTTTTGAATCTTCTAAATTGTACTTTTTATGGTCCGGATAAAAAATAAAATTTTCAAAAGGAATTTGATATTTCAAGAATAGTTTTTTGAAACTCTCAGGCTGAGCAATTCCGCAAAAAACTAGATTTTTTGATTCTTTTATTTGATCTAACAAAACTTCATTACCTAATTCATTAAAGAAACCTTTAAGACGATATTCTGCCCAGTAAAGTTTTTCCCCGATTTTTTCTCTTAAATCTAATGTTTTCGTTGTATCATCAAATTTATTATTAAAAATAATGCAATCGAAATTATAAACTTGTGACCTGGGCTCCCTCAGATTACCTGCGGGTATTAGCAAACGTTCAACGAGATTTTTTGAACAATAAGTTTTATCTATTAAACAAATTTCATAATCTTTTTTAACTGAATAATTCTGAAGACCATCATCAAGCAATATAAAATCTAGTTTATATTTTGATAGAATTTGTTTTATACCTTTAACTCGATTTTCCGAAACAAATACATAAGCATCGGGAATTAACTTTTTAATCATCACCGGTTCATCTCCAAACTTTTCCGAATCAAAAGAGCTAACCTCTGAAAATCCCTTGGTCTTTCTTTTGTATCCTCTTGATAAAACTGCGACTTTTTGACCTTTTTCCAGTAGTTTTTCAGCAACTGAAATTATAACTTGTGATTTTCCTGTTCCCCCGACTCGAATGTTACCTATACAAACTACTGGTACAGGAGAAAAATATTGCTTAAAAATTATTCCCCTCTCGTACAAAAATCTTTTCAGGTTAATTAATAAATAATAAATTACAGTAAAAGGGATTAATAGAAGTCTTAGATAACTCATCTTAATTTTAAATTTATTTCGATTCTTTATAACTGGAATGTGCGAGCGTAGCAGCGTTAGTTTGGATTTCTCTTAATTCATTTTCGAGTAGATATCTGATTTTTTCATATTCATCGTTTGTTAATCCTTCAGGAATTAATTTAGGAGAAGATAAAAGTATAATTACATTAGAAAATGGCTTTGGTAATTCAAATTTATCCCAACTTTTGAAAACAATTTTATTTATATAATAAACACCACATAATACGATAGGTTTTTTTGCTCTCACTGCAGAAATTAATCCACCAATTTTCATAGTAAAAGCTGGACCTCGCGGCCCATCAGGAGTTATTGCCAAATAATAACCTCTTTCTAACGCTTCTACCATTTGAATCATAACTTCTTTAGAATCTTTTGAACTAGAACCACGAATTAATTTGTACCCCCACTTGCTCAAGAGTCGGGATAAAATTTCACCATCTTTACTTTGGCTAACAACTCCATAAGAACTTTTATTTTTTAGAACGTACCATCCTGCAAGCATTGTCCCGTGCCAGAACATTAAAACACAATTGCCGTTTTCAATTGAATCACTATTATAAATTCTAATTCTAAGCGTCTTAAAAATCAGGTCAAACAAAGTTGGAAGAATTTTTTTGCCGAGACTTTGTAAAAATTCTTTCATTATAATATTTCACTTAAAATTAACCAGGCGGCATTAACAGACGCACCTGATTTACCTAATAATTCTTTTACTTTCTTTAAGTTTTGTTTCAATGCATCTGCTTTCTCTGGATTAAGTAAAAAGTCCTTTACTTTGTTATAGATTTTCTTTTCCGTACAATCATATTGAATTAGTTCATCGACAATTTTTTCTTCAGCTAAAATATTTGCCAAGGATATTTTATCTATTTGAATTAAACTTTTGCTAATTAAATAGCTCAAAAATGAAGTACGATAAATAACAACGAATGGAATTTGTAAAATTGCTGCTTCTAAAGTAGACGTACCTGATTTGATTACTCCGAGATCACCATATTTGAGCAATTCATAATTCGAATCGTAAATTATTGGTACTTTGCCCTGAGTAAATTTTAAATACAAACTTTCTTCAATGCTTTTTACACCAGCGATTACTACATTCAAATCAAATTCATTTTTTAATTTTTCAACAGCGTTTAATGTGGGACTCAATAAATTTTTTACTTCTTGGATACGACTACCAGGAAAAACTACTAATAGTTTTTTGTTTTTATCTAAATTATGATAATTAAAAAATAATTCTCGCGGAATGAATTCATAATTTTCGATTACATCAATTAAAGGATGACCAACAAAAGTTGCATCAATACCATGTTTACGATATAACTCCTCTTCAAATGGAAAAACAACTATCATCTTTTGTACGTGCTTTTTAATAATCTCGATTCGATTTTTTCCCCAAGCCCAAAGCTGTGGAGAAATATAATAATAAACCTTTTTACAGAATTCGCTTACTGACTTAGCAAAGCTTAGATTAAATCCTGGATAATCGATCAAAACAATTGCATCAATACTATTAATACGAACAAAACTTAATAGTCTTTCTTTTATCTTTCTTAATGAAGGAATATGACGAAGAACTTCTACGAATCCCATTAATGATATTTGGTCAATATGATATAACAAATCAACACCGGCTTTTCTCATTCTATCACCACCGATGCCAAAAAATTCCAAATCTGGAGAAAAGGATTTCATTGCTCTGACGAGATTGCTTCCATGCAAATCCCCAGAAACTTCCCCTGCTAAAATTAAGACCTTTTTCGTCATACTCTTCTAATTATCCAAATTAAAATTAAAATAACAATCACACTTAAAACTGCTTGAATTGACCTCATTTCTGAGTTCCATCCCTTTTTCCATGAAAATTCAGGTTGGTCAACACCAGTGTTTTTGAATTTTTTGAATCTTGGAATGAAAGCGGGTACTTTGCTTGAGTATTCCGCATAAGCTTGTCCAAATTTCTTTTTCAGATATTTTTCTTCTTCTTTTACAATGAGATAATATTGAATGAAAAAGACTAACAATCCAATTATTTGAAGATAGGGTATTAAAGCGTTCGAAAAGATAGATAATCCTAAATAAATCAAAATATTTCCAATGTAAAGTGGATTTCTTACAAAGGCATAAGGACCACTCACTATTAAAAAAGTACCTCCAACTGAACCTGTTGTACGGGTTTCTGAACCAGCCCATGAATTCGCCCATATACGAATAAATTCACCTAACACGACTAACAACATTCCCGGGATGAATGTGAAAATTATAGGATTTGAATATAAAATCATAACGATTAAGAAAGGAAGTGGAGTATAACTTCGATATTTAAAGAGAAATTGTCCAAAATTCATTATGGCTCCAATAAGTATAGTTCTCTTCTTTTTAATACAGAAGTGTGTCTTTTTTTAATTCTTTTTTTGTTCAAAAGCTTTTGCAAGGAAGTTATTATGTCCTTAAAATTCTTAAAAGGTGTATAAGATATTCTGTTAAGTTCACAGTGTTTTAGCAAATGTTCTTTGGCAAAAATGTAATCTACATATTCAATTGGACATCTATCGGAAAAACCATCACCGATATAAATTGTGATGTCGTCATCGCTACTATTATTTATGATATGATTTCGTTTACAATTAGCACATTTTAAACAAACATTATCTGAATATGGAAAAATCATTTCAGCGGAACCATCTTCACGCATACTAATTGAGTTGGAAAAATATTTAATAGTCAAATTATGATTCTTTAAAATCCTATCGATATAAATATCAATACCATCACTTAAAATAAAAATTTCGAGTTGATTTTCTTCGCAAAACTTTACAAAATCAATAAACGTAACATCAATCTCTTGCGCGTCAATGAATTCATACATCTTTTGAAGAGTAATATCTCTAATTGTTTGACATTCTGTTGATAAGCATTCCATTGAGCTGATCAAACCTTCACGCCATTTTCCAACTGCTTCATCGCAAATTTTCGAATCACCAAATTGACGATAAAATAAATTTCCAATATCTTTTTGTGCTATAGTTCCATCGAAATCACAAAATATTTTTATGACTGGTCTTTTCATCTGTTTAAAATCATTTTTTTTACATCGTAGAAATTTTTAGTAATTATTCGATAAAAGTAAATTCCATTTTCAAGTTCAGCTGATGGTCGAAAAATAATTTCATTTAATCCAGCATTAACTGTACCAACGAAAATGTCTCCAACTTCTTCTAATCGCGAATTATAGAGTTTTATTTTTACTTCAGTTTTAATTGGTACTTTGAAAGCAATTTTAGTTGAATCTTTGAAAGGATTTGGACTGTTTTGAAAAAGATAAAATTCACCAACTTCATTTATAAAAAGTTTTTTTGATTCAGTAATATGTTCAATGCCTTCTGGATCGATTATTCTGATTCTAAATTCAAGGTCCTCATTCTCAAGTGCTTCAGTATCAAAATTCATATTGTGAAGTGCCAATCTATTTTTCGATTCATATGAGTAAATTACTTCCCATAAACTTTGTTTTTTTCTTTTCTCCAGAAAAAGTTTAGTCCCAGGACGCTCATTCAATAGTTTCCATGATAATTTCACGTGTCCATCATAATAATTTATGACAAACTCATCAATTTTAACCAATCCAAAGCTATCGAGTTCATTTGAGAAATAAAAAATTCCATATTGTTCATTAACTAACCTCGTTAAGAATAAATGATATCCTTTGTCGTACTTCAAGCAAACTTTCGTATCTGGATGGAAAAGAACATCCAGTAAATTTATACCATCAGATTTTAAAATATTACCTTTGAAATCAATCTCTTGAATAAATAAGGATAACATCTCATTACTTGTATGAAAACAAGTCCAGTATATTAAAAACTTATCTTCCAGCAGAGTTATTTCTGGCAACTGTTTAATCTTACAATTTGAATGTATTTTAATTGGATTTTTAAATTTTGTTTCTTCACCATTTTTCAAAATCTGAAATAAGATTGAAGTATTATCCTTGCTATTCAAGTAGATGATAGCATAATCGTTATGAATTCTCACAAAACTTGAGAGTACTTGATTAGCATTTTGTGGTGGAACAAATTTGCCATAATGTAAAAATTTTCTTGCTCCCTTTTTCGTTATTTGTTGATAATAAATCTTTTCTACATTTTTTTTGGATTGATAAAAAATTAGAATATCATTATTCGATAATCTAATCAATTTAGGATCAGTGCAATCTTCCTCAGGATTAGAAATAAAAATGCCGTACTGACCAAATTTTTTAATACCATTTGAATCAATTCTCTGAACATAAATTTGCCCTACCGAGCTTAATTTTTCACGCCAAGCTACATAAATACCGCCTTCAGCATCATGAGTGATTTCAGGATTTTCTTGTTTTCCCTTTAAGTTTGAGACAACAATTCCATTTTGCTTCCAAAATGATCTACCAAAAAGATCAATCTTCTGTACATAAATGTCTCCTTCTAGATCAGACCTAAAATCTTCCCACGCAAAAAATATCTCACCTGCTTCGTTTATACAAATTTTAATGTTTCTCTGTTTTTTCTTTTCAACACAGATTGGAATTCCCCCACTATCCCATAAAATTCCATTTTCATCAATAAGTTGAGCGTAAACGTCTCCTTCCGAATCATTTCTAAAATCAATCCAAGCAGCAATTATCAAATTATCCTTAAAACGCTTAGTAACTAATTCTTCCTGAAAAGTGAAAAGTTTAGGAGTTAAATGAAATTCTAACTCATTACTCTTGGATGCTGCATTGAAGATTTTAGTCTGATATCTTTTATCAAAAAAAGTTGAATCCTGATAAAAAATAAAATACTTACCTTTTAAGGACTCAGTTTTAATTAGATTAGTTTTATTTCTCGTAGAGTGAATATTTAAGAAATCTTTAGCGTTGAGATTAGTAAATAGAAAGAACAAACAAATAAGTTTAATTCCAAATTCAAGCAACAGTTGCCTCCTCGGTAAAACGCACCGCAACAATTTTTGACACTCCATCTTCTTCCATCGTTACACCATATAAATTTGTTACTGCCTCCATTGTAAGCTTATTATGAGTAACAATAATGAATTGAGTTTGTTTGGAGAATTTGTCAAGCAATCTTAAAAATCTTTTTATGTTAGCATCGTCCAATGGAGCATCGACTTCATCTAAAATACAGAAGGGACTCGGTTTAACTAAATAAATTGCGAAAAGAAGAGCTGTTGCGGTAAGAGTTTTTTCACCTTGTGAAAGTAAATCAATAGATGTTGGGCGTTTACCTTTAGGTTTAGCGATTATTTCAATTTTTGCCTCGAGTGAGTCCACACCTTCTTCTAATTTTAAGTCTGCTTCATCACCCGGATCAAACAAAGTACGAAACGTTTCAATGAAATTTAATCTAATTTTCTCAAAGGTCTCAAGAAATTGTTTCTGAGCGGTTTGATTTATTTCATTTATTATTTGCATTAATTCTTTTTCTGATTCAAGTAAATCGTTTCTTTGCTCAGTTAAAAATTCAAGTCGTCTTTTTTCTTCTTCATATTCAATATAAGCGAGTGAATTAACGGGCCCAAGTGCTCGAATTTTGTTTTTTAGTTGATGTAAATTTTCATAAGCACTTACAAAATTAAACGAATCTATGTCATCAAAGTGTTTCAGTTCTAAATGAACTTGATATTCTTCACTAATTTTTTCAATCAGGTTTTGTGATTTAAGTTTTGATTCATTAATCAAAATATTGTAATGATGAATTTTTTCTTTGACCTCATTGAGCTGTTCTCTTTTTTCATGTAAAATATTTTCAGTAGATGAAATTTTTTCTCTTGTTTGGTTATAGTTTTGTGTAATTAATGAAAGCTCTTCATTAAGAATTTTCTTCTTTTCGTCTAAAACCTTTCTTTGAAGTTCTATCTCTTCTTGACTTTGCGAAAGTTGTGAATTCTCTTTTCTGAGATTTTCAGTTTCAATTTTGTATTTACTAATTGATTCTTCAAGCTCTCTTATTCCATTACCATATCTTTCTACCAGATTTCGATGATTACTTATATCACCTTCAATTCTCGTAAGTTGAATTTTAAGTTCATTTTCTTGCATTAAATTGAACGTATGTACCTGTTCCAATTGTTTAAGTTGTTGAATTTCGTAATCAAGTTCAGATTTTAGTTTTTTTATTATCTCTAGTTTTGATTGTAGTTCCTTTTCTAGGATGATTGACCGTTTTTCTAAATCCTCATTGATTTTTTTAATATTATTAATCTCAAGATTTATCTTCTCGATTTCTTCTATTGATTTATCTCGTTCAAATTGTATTTGTGACAATTGTCTTTCTAATAAAGATTCATCATTTCGTAAAAGATTTAACTCTTCCTCATACGCTTTAAGATTTATTGAATTGACCTGGTTTGTTGAATCAACAAGTTTGTTGGAGATTTGTTCAAGGTTATAAGATTCTTTTATATAAATTTCATTTAGCTCCGAAAGGATTTTCTTCCTACCAAATGCCGTTTCTGTTACAGACTTTTCACTACTTATTTCAACTAAACCATTATTTCTAAATACATCTCCCGTTAAGCTAACAAAATCAAAACCACGATATTTTTCACTCAAAGTCTTAGCGGTTTCAAAATCATCAACAACGCCAACATTCCATAAGAACCTCTGGAAGAAAGGTTCCCAAGTTTTTGCATACTCAATGAAATCTATCAACCAACCTATAAACCCATTTTCTTTAGAAACTTTCTTTCTTAATCTGTTAATTGAAAATTTGTCAATCCTTTTCCAAATATTATCTCGTTCAAAACCTTGTATGAAGAAATTAACCTGACCTAAATTTTGTTTTTTTATATAATTAACTCCACTTACCAGATCTTCTTTTGTCTGAAGCAAAATATAGCTAAGAAAATTTTTCAGAATGCTATCGACTGCAACACGAAATTTTCCTTCTGTTGAACCAGCATCAGCAGCTAAAATCTTATCACTTTTATTCCAATGAGATTTTAACAAAAGTTCCTTTGTACCTTGCGTAACCCCTTCAAGATTATCAATTAAATTTTGAATGAAGTCGATTTTGGTCTTAATAGCATTTAATCCAGCCTTAACTTCAAGTTCTTCCTGTTTCAATTTAGTAATCTGCGATTCTAAAAATAATTTTCTTTCCTGCGCATTAATGAGATTTTTTTCAGCAGAACTCACTCGATTTTTTGACTTGTAGAGATCTTGCATCAACTCATCAATAAAATTGGAGAGTTTGCTTATGGTTTGTTCTAGTTTGGTTATTTTATCTTTTAAGTTATTAATGCTTTCGTTGTTGTTTTGAATACGTAATTTTATTCGCTCACTTTGGTTATTTAACTCACCATAATCGTGATTGTGCTTTTCAAGTTCATTTTTTTTCTCTTCTATAATAAGGTTCTTTTTATTAATAAGATGCTCATATTCAATTTTATTCTGCGTGAAATTATTCAGCCGTTCTTTTATATCCTTAACCTCTTCTAAAGATTTAATTATAAGTTCATTCGATTGATTTATTGAATCTTTTAACTGATCGATCTTACTCTTACTCTCCAATTCTGAAGATATAAATCGCCGAATATTTAGTTCGTTGTTTTTCATGCGTTCTCGAATAGTAATCAGGCCTTCATGTAACTTATGAATATCTTCAGTAATAGAGAGTATCTCCTCTCTTTTCATTGAAAGTTGTTTTTCAATTACATCAAGCTCGTTATAGTATTGGTTTTGTAATTTTTCTAATTCTTCAACTTCCTGTATATACTTTTGCTTCTCATTTTGAAGTGAGTTAAGTACAGTCTCAGATTCTTTAATTGTAAGATGTAATTTATATAAATCTCTTTCTGCAATATTTATTTCAAGTTCTCTAGCTTCCTGAAAGAGTCGATTAAATTGTTCAGCTTTTTTGGATTGTCTTTCCAGGGAATTAACTTTTTTCTGAACTTCTGTATAAATATCACTAACACGTATTAAATCCTGCTTAACTGATTCGAGTTTTCTTAAAGCCGCTTTTCTCCGATGTTTGTATTTGTTCACTCCCGCTGCTTCCTCGAAAAGAACTCTTCTATCATCTGCCCGATTACTCAAAATATCCTCAATCATTTTTAACTCGATAACAGAATAAGCATTAGCGCTTAAGCCAGTATCCATAAATAAGTTTTGGATATCTTTCAAACGGCAAGGAGTCTTATTAATCAAATATTCACTTTCACCTGAGCGAAATAATCTCCTTGTAATTGTAACTTCTGAATATTCGATAGGAAGAATGCTATTATGATTTTGAATTGTTATAGATACTTCTGCCATTCCGAGCGGTTTACGACGCACTGTGCCGTTAAAAATAACGTTCTCCATTTTATCGCTTCTGAGTGTACTGGTTCTCTGTTCACCTAAAGCCCACCGAATTGCATCAACCACGTTAGTTTTACCGCAACCATTCGGACCAACTATTGCAGTTAATCCATCTGTAAATTTTATTTCAACCTTCTCAGCAAATGACTTGAATCCAAATATTTCTAATTTTGATAGATACATAAATCAAACAATACCATGAACTAAATAATCTATACTACCAAAGTTAGTTTGTAAAATAAAACCTAAAATTACAATAATAAGCAAAACAAAAATTATAGAAGTTAAATAAACTTTAGTTTTTCTTTTATCGAAAATTATTGAAATACCGTTTACTAATCTTGTTATGACCCACAAATGAAATAACACAAATAATAAAAACATAACAACATTGAAATTATCACCACTTAATATTTTATAAGCAACCATGCCCAAGGGAATCGAAATTAAAAATGGAATTCCACTCCATATTACTACAAGTAAAATCTGATTCATGTAAACTTTGTGTTTCATAAAAAGATTAAAAGACTTAATTACGAAAGAAATCAATAAACTAAAAACAATACCAAGTAAAGCCAAATAGAAAATCGCTATTAAAGGACGCCATGAAATGTAACTTAAAAATTCAAAAATCAATGGACAATTAAACAAAGACATAAACTTTTCAAACCAGAAGAAATCTTTCAAATAATAAATGTAAGAACTATAAAGAAGTGCAATAGCAAAGACAATCATTATTCCCAATAACATCGAATGAATTGAAGAAATAAACCAACCATCCCGAATGTCTGAGAAGAAGTTATATGTCTTAAAAACTGCTCTTGATACATTTTCTTTGAATCTACTGGTCGAATTAATGATTAATATACTGAATGCTAACAAAAACATTCCAAAAAATACGAAGATTATATTTGCACTGTCAGAATAATCACCTTTCATTATGAAAGGAATTTCTGCTTCAGTGAGATGACTTTTTACTGTTGAATAAGACAATTTTGGAATATCGCGGTATTCATTTACCAAACCGAACTTCAAGAGCTTACTATCATACTTGCCTGAAAAAATAGAATTATAATTGACTCGATAATCTGAAAAAGTATGAATAAAAAACGAGTGATTGTGTTCCTTTAAGATTTTTAATATATCCATTAGATATTTGGCTTGAGCTTGAATAGAATATTTATTTGAATAACCTTCCTCTTGAAACAGATCATGATTATATCCAATTGAATTAACCAGGAAGAATTCGCCCTTGTTTAACTTGAATAAACTTTCTTTAATCTCGTCAATTGGTTTTTGAAGTAAATTTATGGAATTAAAATCTAATAAATTTGAACTTTTAATTTTTACTTTATCAGATATACTAAACAATAGATAATTTATTTCTGACTTCTTAATCTCATTGGCAATGTCAACCAACAACTTATTATCCGCGGCAAATAAATCGTAATTCAATCCCAAACCTACGATACAATTATAATGTGATAAAACATTTGTTAAATAAGAAACCTTTTTATTAAGTTCATTAAAAATAAATTTACTAACTAATGGATGGTAATTACGACTATCTAACTCAACAAAAACTAAGACTCCATTTTTCTCACATTCTTGTAAAAATTCTTCTGATGGTAAAGAACCTTTAACTAAAATTGCATTAGCTTTAAGATTCTTGATTAAAGAAATATCCCTCGAATATTCTTTCAAAGTAAAAAAAGAATTTTTAATTCCATTTGATTCGAAATAAGTAACACCTTGTATTTGAACTTGTTTTCCATTAAGTAAAAACTTACTACCATCTATTCTAACATCTCTGAAACTTATTTGTGAAAAAAATCTATCAATTCGTTGTTTTCCTTTTAAGAGCTCTAACTCTATCTCATAGTAAGACGGCTTTGAATTACTCCACAATGCTGGATTTTTTATTTGAATTTCGCCATTGACAATATTCTTAGATTTTTCAGATAAATTAATAACCTCAACATTTGTTGCTTCATTTGTACCTGTTAAAGAATTGGATACATTAATTCTAAGTTCAAGATTTGTGATTGACGAATCAAATTTACTCTGCGTTACCTCTACGTTGTAAAGAATTTTTCCCAATGAAAGATTTTCTTCAAGCTTTGACCTTAAATTTACATTTGTAATCGAAATTGACGGTAGTATCTCAAGATAAATATCTTTGTACAATCCAATTTTTTTTTCAGCTATTAAAAGATTAGCGGTTAAAGATTGTTGTTCTTTAATTCTTTTACTATTAGATAAGATAATTTTTATAAAATTGATTTGACCTGAACGAATTAGGTTTTCTGGAATGCTAAACTTGTACCGTTCTAAAGAGAATGCATCAAATGGGATTCTTTCATCATTAAAATATAATTCCTTGAGTCCTGTAACGCCTCTAAAGTGAAGAAAATATTGGTCATTTTTGCTTCTTTTATCAATTCTTAACTCTTTCTTTAATGTTATTTTATCAACATCAAAAAAAGAAGGTACATCCACTAGTTGTTTTACGGATTTTTTGTCATCAACGACCCATTTCTCATTTAATAAAATAATCTGTCTATTTTCGGGAATTGAACCATTTTGATAAATGGAATATTCAGGTAATTGAGCATAAACAATGTTAAGTAAAAATAAAATTACACCAACTCTAATCAATTTCACTCCTTTTAATTTAGAATCACAAAAATATAAATTTTAAGCTAAGGTTTAACAATCCAAGATATACTATTCTGCTGAAAGTATGATTTTAAAGAATGAATCTGGATTAAGACAGGCACCGCCAATCAATCCACCATCAATATCTGGTTGAAGGAATAAATCCCGAGCATTTTCTGGTTTGACACTTCCGCCATAAAGAATTTTAATTTTTTCACTTGATTTAGTATCATAAATCGATTTTATTTTTTCGCGTATGAAAAAATGAACTTCTTGTGCCTGAAGTGGTGTTGCAGTTTTACCTGTTCCAATTGCCCAAACAGGTTCATATGCTATTACGATTTTAAGTAAATCCGATTCTGATATTCCCTGAAGTCCTAAAATTAATTGTTCCTCCACAACTGAAAAAGTTTTTCCTGCTTCTCTTTCATTTAGGGTCTCACCCACACAAAAAATTGGTCTTAAATCAAATTCAATTGCTCTTTTAATTTTTTTATTGATAAACTCATTGGACTCATTAAAATATGTTCTCCTTTCTGAATGACCTATAATAACATACTCAACTCCAAATGACTTTAACATTTTCGCTGAAATCTCTCCCGTATATGCCCCTTCCGGTTCAGAATGAACATTTTGCGCACCTAGTTTTAGGGTGCTATTCTTTATGAGTTCAGAAGCTAATTCAAGGGATGTAAAAGGTGGACAAATCGCAACTTCAGTTATAACTGAAAAATTGCTCAATTTGTTTTTAAGTGATGATATCAATTCTATTGTTTCACTTTTATCTTTATGCATTTTCCAGTTTCCGGCAACAAATTTTTGTCTCATATTTTCCTTCTTTAACTTTATTAATCAAAAAATTTTTGTAAAATTACAAAACATCTTTACGCTAACAAAGAAGAACAAATATGATGAATTTCAACAGATTAATTTCTAATCTCATTTCTTTGAATTGAAATTGCTCTCGCATTTAGTATTAATTTTTACACACATAAACCTAAAGTTCTTTCATTCATTCTAATCCTGCTTCTTGTATTTCATCAATTCTTTTAGATTTTAATTTTTCGCCTTTCCTTGCAACAAACATTTGTTATTTATTCGAGATTCATTACTATAATTTTAATTCCACCTACAGGATTAAAACTCGCAATAAAACTCAATGAATTAAAATTTCCTGCAATAATCTCATTCATACCTGAGTTTTCTTAATAACTTACTTTTTCAATGAAATAGAGAAATTAGAAGTAGCAAAGTGCATTTCGCTTTATGCCATTTATCGTTATTCACATGGACATTTGTACAAAATTTATAATTACGTAACTTTTTTAACATCACTTATAATCTTTAACTGGAAGTAAAAGTCAAAGATTCAATCGGGAAAAGGTAAAGCAAATTTGAGTTTAATCTTTTGCCATTCACCTTTTGTACTTCTTATGATTATTACAATTCTTTTTTATCCAATTTTAAAATTCCTCATTGAAAATAAATTTTGTAATTTAGCTTTTGTTTTAGCAATTGTAATTTATTACTTTACTGTAAAACTCAAACTTAAAAGGGCAGCAATGTCAAAAGGAATAGTATCTCTCCACTATCAAATGAAAGGCGAAGGGCCTTCACTTATTTTTGTTCATGGATTTCCATTGTCCCACGAAATGTGGAACCCTCAATTCCTGTTTTTTACTAAGAATAACTTCAACGTAATTGTACCAGACCTTCGTGGTTTTGGCTTATCATCTGTAGAACATTCAGACCAAACGATGGACGATTTCGCTGATGATATAATTTCGTTAGCAAACAAACTTGAAATTGAAAAATTTTCTGTTGTTGGAATGAGTATGGGTGGTTACATTGTCTTTAATCTGTTAGAAAGATATCCAACCAGAATCGACAAGGTAATTTTAGTCGCCACTAAAGCTTCAGCGGATGACGAAAAAGGCAAAGAAAGAAGAAATCAATTAATAGATCTAGCGCTTACAAAAGGTAAAAAGGCCGTCACTGAAGAATTCAAAAAAATACTTTTTGCACCACTGACCTGGGAAAAAAGAAAAGATTTGATTACAGAAGTTTCTTTCATACTTGAAAGTGCAAGCTTGAATGGAATTGTTGGTTCACTGAAAGCAATGAGAGATCGAAAAGATTATGTTGAATTTTTATCAAAAATTAATAATCAAACTCTTGTAATACATGGAAAGAGTGATTTAGCTTCTCCCATATCGAATGCTGAATTAATGGTGGAG
This sequence comes from uncultured Ignavibacteriales bacterium, assembly GCA_937138605.1. GTDB lineage: Bacteria > Bacteroidota > Ignavibacteria > Ch128b > Ch128b > CAKZPH01. Next base: position 12,798 of record CAKZPH010000245.1, on the reverse strand, counting down.
AAAATTCCTAATGCAAAGTACTATTATTCAGAAATAGCAGGACATCTTGTTAACCTTGAAGATGCAGAAAAAGTAAATGAAGTGATATTAGAATTTTTAAAGGAATGAGAATTTAAAATCTCCAAGTGTCAATACATTAAATATAATTTCAAAGGCAAGACACTTTCTAATTATTTCAATTGCTCTTCAATTCATTCTAGCAATTTGAAATCCGCCTTTAAATTAATCAGAATTACCATTAGTGATACTAAAGTTAAGAAGATATACAATAACGATTTCGAATAATCACCAAGAATCAAACTACCAATTCCAAACAAAGAAGAATAAACTAAAACTACTCCCATAAACCAGTTCAAAAACATTTTACCAAAACCTATTTGATTAACCTTTAGTTCGGGAACTTTATCTGAAATTTTTTTCCATAGTTTTCCGCCTGGATAGACACGTCTGTAAAACTCAACCAAAACATTTTCATCTGTAGGTTTAGTAATAAAAGTGACAACTAACCAAATTATTGTTGTTCCAATAACCAGATAAAATAAAGAATTAGGAAATTCTACACCGAAGTACTTCACAATCGGAAGCAGCACAAAAGGTGTAATCATAGCAGAAATTTCGGACCAGGCATTAATTCTCCACCAGTACCATCTTAGAATTAAGACTAATCCAAGTCCGGCACCACATTCAAGAATAAATTCCCATGCTCCTGAAATTCTATTGATTAAGAAAGTAACAAGTATAGAAACAATCATTAAAATTAATGTAGTTAATCTTGCGATCTTTACATAATGTTTTTCATTTTTATTTTTGTTTACAAATCTGCGATAAAAATCATTTACAACGTATGATGTTCCCCAATTCAGTTGAGTTGCTATAGTAGACATATAAGCAGCAAAAAAAGCAGCAACAAGTAAGCCTTTTATTCCGATTGGTAAAAAATCTCTCATAGCAAAAATATAACCCATTCTAGCGTTTTCCTGAGAAATTTCCGGATAAATGACAAGGGCGGCTAATCCCACTAGAATCCATGGCCAGGGCCTTAAAGCATAATGTGCTATTTGAAAAAATAAGGTAGCAAGCAAGGAATGTTTTTCATTTTTAGCAGACATCATTCTCTGAGCAACATAGCCTCCACCTCCAGGTTCCGCTCCAGGATACCACGAAGCCCACCATTGTATTCCGATGTAAGCAATGAACATTGTTGGAGTTAGAGCGAGCACTTTACCTAATTCTGCACTTTCCGTTGATATTTTAGGGAAAAAATCAAAAACAAAACCAGGTAATTGAGATTTTAATCCTAAAATTCCTCCAACTTGGGGCGATTCAATTACATAAACAGCAAGAATAATGGATCCTGTCATGGCAATCACAAATTGAACTGCATCAGTAACTACAACACCCCATAACCCTGAGAGTGCAGAATATATTGCAACTATTAGCATAGCCGAGAATACATAAATTATCACACTTTCTTCGGGCACATCAAACATTCCATTAAGTATTGAAATCATTGCTTTATTAACCCATCCCATTATAATCACATTCATAAATAAGCCTAAGTAAATAGCACGAAATCCACGTAAGAATCTTGCAGGCTTTCCAGAATAACGTATTTCAGCAAACTCAACTTCGGTCATTATACCTGCTCTACGCCAAAGTCTTGCAAAAAAGAAAACAGTTAACAATCCACCAAAAACGAAATTCCACCATATCCAGTTACCTGATATTCCATTCCTTGCTACTAATTCAGTCACTGCAAGCGGAGTATCTGCGGCGAAAGTAGTGGCAACCATTGAAAGTCCAGCTAAGTACCATGGCAAATTTCTTCCAGAAAGAAAAAATTCATTTGTGTTCTTGCCAGCCCGTTTTGAGTAGATTATTGCTATAGTAAAGCTAAAAATGAAATATGCTATGATTATTAAATAATCCACAAATGCCATTTGGTCACCTCGAGTTTATTTTCTTTCCAAGGAAGCCAGTAATGAACCAATCGTAATTGTAGTTAGAACTCCAATTAATGTGTACCAGGTCCATGCAGTAAGCTTTAGTACTATAACAGTAATCATCAAAAAAATTCCAGCTGTAAAACCCGCTAAGGCATCTTCTTGTTTTGCTCTTTTGTTGATTATACCAAGTAAAAAAGTGCCAAGTAATCCACCATATGTAAAAGAAGCTATACTTAAAGCAATTTCAACTACCGCTTTAGAGCTTTCTAAAAACAAGAAAGCGACAAGGATTAATAGAACCGCCCAAAAGAATGTAACAACTCGTGAAGCAAATAATTTTTTCTTCTCCTCCTTGAATTTTTGAAAATATGGCACAAGAATATCTAAAACAGTCGCAGATGAAAGCGAACTAATCGAACCAGCAAGAGTGGATAGCGCAGCAGCAAAAAGTCCTGCTATGATTAATCCTTTTAAGCCATTGGGAATTACATTTATAATGAAGTAAGGAAAAATCTCATCTGATTTCATAGTTAATTGACCATAGTATGCGTAGAGCAAAATTCCAACAAACAAAAAGATAGCAAACTGAAGAATGATTATAATTCCACTCCCAATAATTGCTTTTTGGGCGCTTTTCAGTTGTTTCGTTGCAAGTAATCTTTGAACGATTAACTGATCTGTTCCATGAGATGCCATAGAAAGAAATGCTCCGCCAATCAATCCAGCGAGAAGTGTGTATGATTGACTGAAAAATCCACTAAATCCATTTTGCCATCCACTATTAATAATAGAAAGTTTTTTAACTAATGTTTCATTTGAAAAAACATACTTAAAATCACCGGGAATTAAATCAATTAAGATAATTATGGAAATTGCGGCTCCTCCGATATAGATCATAAATTGAATCACATCAACCCATATTATACCTCGAACCCCTCCAAAAAATGTGTAAATTAAAGCAACTGTGCCAATTATTAATATTGCAAGTGGATAGTCAATATTAAGCATTAACTTAAGTGGAATAGCTGTTGCAAAAAGTCTTACTCCATCAGCAGCTGTTCTTGTGAACATAAAAACAATAGAAGCGAATGATCTTGTCTTATGACCAAAACGACCTTCTAAAAATGCATATGCTGTAGAAAGTTCACCTTTGAAGTAAGCTGGAAGGAAAATTAAAGCAACCAAAACTCTTCCAAGAAGATATCCAAAAGTTAATTGTAAGAAATTCAAGTTTGTTAAATACGCCAATCCAGGAATAGATATAAACGTGAGCGTGCTCGTTTCTGCTGCTACAATGGCAAAGCAAACAGCCCACCAGGGAACAATTTCAGCACCTAGAAAATAATCCTTCACACTTCTCTGTTTTCCACCAGAGAGTACGCCAATGATAGTTATAGAGAGTAGATATATAATAATTATTGTGTAATCTAAAAATGAAGGAAGATTATTTTGCACTAGATTTACTCAATATTTTCAAGCTCTTGAATTGCCTTTTCGTAAGAAGAACAAATAGGAAGTACATTTTCAAGAAAAGATAATTTTATGAGATGTTGAATATCTGGATTTACATTTAATAGTCTTAATGCTCCACCTTTTTCACGAACTTCTCTTTGTGCTAAAAGCAATGCACTTAAACCGGAACTGTCACATTGTTCAACTTCAGACAAATCAATTATCAATTTTCTAACATTTTCTGCTTGAGTTAAAATTGTAAATTCGCCTTTAAGATAACCGGAAATTTGTGAATTAAGCTTTTTTTCATTCAACTTAAAGATTGTAATATCATCTTGATATTTAACTTCAAAATTCATAAGGCTCCTAAAGATTTAATATTTGTAAGTATTTTTCGTATGCTTCACGAGTATTATTAACGTTCCTCAACTTGATTACTAAATTATTAAATAGAGTCGAATTTTTCCTGAAAAGACTAACTTTATATTTAGCATTCAAATTCTTAGAAATCCAATAATGAAAATTTGATTCACTTAAATTACAATCGATAATTAGATCGAAGTTTTTGATATTAAGTAAAGTGATAAGATTTTTGCTTGGCATCTTAAATAAATTCTTTTGCTTCTGTGTGTATACGATAATAGGACATTCAGGTAGGGAATCAATATTTGTATAGATCTTTTCTTCAATTAAAAAAGTACAACGACCCATATGTTTTGGAAATTCCTCTATCAAAAATTTGATATCTTCTATTAATTCAATTTCTTCAGGAATTAGTACAAGAACATTCTTTGAATTTTCCAGAAGCTTTTCTGGAGAAATTATTTCAAATTTTTTTTTCCTTCCAAATGGAAAATTCAACTTTTGAAGAATTGAAATCATTAATCCTTAACCATTTTCAAGAATTCTTCTTCCTTAAGAATTGGGATGTTTAGGTTTTTTGCTTTATCGTATTTAGTACCCGGTTCTTCTCCTACAATTACGTAGGACGTTTTTGAACTTACGTTATCAGTTATCCTGCCTCCCAATTTTTCAATCAACTCTTTTGCTTTGTTTCTTGTCATTGACTTTAATGTACCAGTAATTACAAAAGTCTTACCCGCAAATTTATAAGATACTGCTTTCTTTTCTCTTTCAAACTTTAATCCAGATTTTTTTAATTCTTCGATTAATATTAAATTACTATCATTATTAAAGAAGCTAACAATACTTTTGCTAATCGTTTCGCCAATTTCTGGAATTTTCTGAAGTTCCTCTTCAGAAGCTTTCATTAATTCATCTATTGAAAAGTAATGAGCTACAATATCCTTTGCAACACTTGCGCCAACATGTCGAATACCAATAGCAAACAAAACTCTTTCAAATGGTCGATTCTTTGAATTCTCTATAGCCTGTAATAAATTGTTTATACTTTTTTCACCAAAACCTTCAAGTTTTATCAATTCACTTTTTCGTTCTTTTAATCGATAAATATCAGCAGGAGAGTTTAGAAATCCTAAATTAACAAACTTATCAATAACAGCTTCGCCCAAACCTTCAATATCCATTGCACCACGAGATGCAAAATGAACAAGTCGTTGCTTTACCTGTTCAAGACAGTCAGAATTAGGACAATAATAAGCAACTTCTCCAGTTGGATTATAAAGTTTTGTTCCACATACTGGACATTTATCAGGAATCTCAAACGGTATTGTTTTAGACGTACGTTCATCTAAAACTACTTCAACTATTTTGGGTATGATATCCCCACCTTTTTCAATAATCACAGTATCACCAATGCGTATATCTTTTCTTTGAATCTCCTCAAAATTATGGAGTGTAGCACGACTAACTGTTGTACCTGCTAAAAAGACCGGTTCAAGTTCGGCTACTGGTGTTATCGTTCCAAGTCTTCCTACCTGAAGAGTGATTGCCTTTAACTTTGTTTTTGCTTTTTTTGATTCGAATTTAAACGCCGTTGCCCATCTTGGGAATTTAGCAACATTTCCAAGAATTTCCTGTTGCCCAAGATCATTTACTTTTACTACAACACCATCAATATCGTAAGGTAAGGTTTCTCTTTTCTCTTCCCATTCTTTACAAAAGTCAATTACTTCTTCAATTGAAAAACATAATTTGTGATTTGGATTAACTTTAAAGCCTAAACTTTTAAGAATAGTTAAATTTTCGAATTGTGTATGTAATTCTTTAGTATTTGATCTTAAATAATAACAATACAAGTTTAATGGCCTTTCTGCAACGAGCTTTGGATCTTGCAGTTTTAATGTACCGGCGGTTGCATTCCTAGGATTAGCAAAAGGCTTTTCACCAAGTCTGGTTCTTTCTCTATTTAACAATTCAAAATCTTCTCGATTCATATAAACTTCGCCTCGAACTTCAATATCGTCAAAATGAATTCTCTTAACCTCTCTAAAATTAATTCGAAGCGGAAGCGAACGAATTGTTCTAAGGTTATTGGTAATGTCATCACCTCTTGTTCCATCACCTCGAGTTACCCCTTGAATAAAAAGTCCATTTCGATATTTTAAACTAACAGCTACGCCATCAATTTTTAATTCGACTGTATATTCTATTTTCTCTCCTTCTGGTAAACTTTCTTTAACTCTTCGATGAAAATCAAAAAGCTCTTCAATTGAATATGTATTCGAAAGAGAGAGCATTGGAACTTCGTGAATTACAACAGGGAATTCTTTCGTAGGTTCACCACCAACACGCTGAGTAGGCGAATCAGGAGTTATTAAAAATGGATACTTATTTTCAAGATCCATTAATTCTTTCATTAAAAGGTCATATTCTCTATCTGAGATGATTGGTTCATTCAAGATATAGTAATTGTAGTCATGTTGATGAATTAACTCTTTCAGCTCTTCAATTCGCTTAATTATTTCGGGACTTACAATGTTACCTTTCTGGTTCATTTTTAACCTGGATTAATTTCACTCCATTTTTATCTACCTGTAATCTTTGGACCGAACCACGATTTCCTACAAATGGCAATTCTTTATCATTGAGATATAAGACAATTCCTCCCGCATTACCTACAAAGAGATAAAACTTTTCTATTGCTCTTAATTTCTCGTAGTTCCCATTTCGTAAATACATTTCTTTAACAACTTTATCATCCAGTTTTACTTGAATCCATACTGAATCCACTGCCTTTATCCCCAATGTTAAACTATCTTTATTAACAATACTACTAAAATTTGACGATTTCTCATCTACTAATTCAAATTTTTCCTCATTTTTCATATTCTTATGTAAAACTTCTTCTTTACTATCATCAGTCGTATTGTATAATATTAAAAAAAGAAAAACTAAAAACGCCAATCCGACGAACAATAATATAACTTTCGGCTTCTGAAAAATTTTAATTGTTTTTTTAAAGAATTCGACCTTAGGGGTAATGTCAGGTTCTTCATTTTCTTTGTGTGTAGATGCATTATGACCAAGAAAAGTAACCCGTTCATCAGAAGTATTTTCTGTTTCAGATTTATGCAAGATCTCATCAAGGAGCTCTAAAAAGTATTTTTCATTTCCATCTAAAACCTTCACATAGGTTTTCAAAAAAGATCTAACATAAACTTCTGGTAAAAAGTTAAAATTATTACTCTCAAGATATTCAAGATACTTTAAATTGAATTTGGTTAAATAAGAAATTTCCTTTAATGAATATCCCTTTTGAATTCTTAGTTCTCTTAATTCTTTCCCCAGATCCTTCATACCATCAGATGCCTCCTTATTTGGTTTATCTCTACTCTCTAATTCCAATATATTAAAGTCGAATCAACTTTGCAGCAAAACTCCCATCCATTCCATGTAAATTGGGGAAAAGGGAAATACAACCATTTTCATCAATAAAATCGGAATGAATGTTGTTATGTTCTTTTATCAAATCGAATTCTGGATGTTCTTCGAGAAACTTTTTTACAATTTCAAAATTTTCTTCAGGCTCAATCGTGCAAGTACTATAAACTAAAATTCCTCCCGGTTTAACCAATTTAGCTGCGTTGTTAATCAACCTTGTTTGAATGTTTGTAAGTCTATTTATATCCTCAGAATCTTTTTTCCACTTTATTTCAGGTTTTTTTGTTAGAACACCAAGTCCAGAACATGGTGCATCTAACAGAACTTTATCTGCAGGTTCCATTTGTATCGTTTCACTATCGCCAACAATAAATTCTATGTTTGTAATTTTTAGTCTTTCAATATTTTTTTTCATCAATGCGAGTCTATTTGCGTATTTATCTATTGCATATATTTTCCCCTTATTTTCCATCAACTCAGCAATGTAAGAACTTTTTCCACCTGGAGCAGCACAAAGATCAATTACTGTTTCACCGGGTTTTGGGTCAAGTAGCAAGACAGGAATACCCGCGCTTTCATCCTGAATTGAAAAATAACCTTGTTGAAAATAATACCAATCGACAATATTCGTTAGATTTAAGAGAATAAAGAAATGGTCAAAATATTTTGATGGTCTAAAGCGAAGTTCTGCTTCCTCGAGTTTTTTAATGAAAGAATCTCTATCCGTCAGGAGTTGATTATATCGTAGTGTAAGTTTTGGTCTTTCATTGTTTTCTTGCATTAATTTTTCTGTAAACTCTTGACCGTATCTCTTTAACCATCGTTTAACGAGCCAATTCGGATGGGAGTAATATGTGCCAAGATAATTGACCGTGTCTTCATTTGGATCAGGATATCGAATTTCTGATTCTTCAAGAGTTTTAATAATATTTCGCAACACAGCGTTTACTAGATTTGCCGACTTCTCACCTTGTATTTTCTTAACGAACTCAACAGCTTCATTAACAGCAGCGTAGTTTGGAATGTTATCGAGAAATAAAACTTGATAAAGCGCAACCCTCATTGCATTTTTCAAGTTTGGAATACATTTCGAAAAATCACCCCGATAAAATCCACGAAGAATCCAATCTAATTTCCTTTTCCAACGAATTACACCATGCACAATTTCATTTAATAACGCTTTATCAGCACTGCTTAAATCCCCGTGTTTTAGTTCCACGTCAATTAATTTATCCAGATAGGCATCGGTTCTATCAATTCTATTCAGAATTTTAACTGCTATACCGCGTGGGCCAGTGTATAAATCTTTGAATTCAACCATAATTTTACATTTTTAACAATTTTTATTCTACATTCATCAAAAATTTAAATGTACGTTACAAAGTTATGATTTTTATGTTTAAGAACGTATGAACAAATTTTTAAGCTGAATGAAATTTTCAGAATGTATTCTACAATCCAGATAGTGAATCAATATTAAACCTTCTTAAATGCAGATGAAATTGAAAATGTTTATTTTAGAGCATTAAAGTAAAAAAAACGATGAACTTTGACGAAGAAGTTTTTAAGAGACCAAATATTGAAAATCTAGACGAAGAGTTTCGTAAGGAAGCCCTTCCATATATGAACGCCCTGTACAACTTTGCCTTGCAATTAACCCATGATTCTGATGATGCTGCGGATCTTCTACAAGAAACATACCTCAAAGCCTATAGATTTTGGGATAAATTCGAAAAAGGAACTAATTGTAAGGCATGGTTGTTTCGAATAATGAAAAATTCTTTCATTAATTTCTACCGTAAAAATACACGTTCACCGGAAAAATTGGATTACGACGAAATAGAAGAAATTTACGAAACAATAAAATCAGACGAGCAAAATCCAAATAATCTTGAAAGACAAATTTACGATAATATTTTTGACGACGACGTTATGACTGCCATTAAAACATTACCTGAGGAATTTCGTACTGTGCTTCTACTTTGTGATGTTGAAGGTATGACCTACGAAGAAATTGCCGACTTTTTAGATATACCCATCGGAACTGTACGTTCCAGACTTCACAGGGCGAGAAAATTGCTTGCATCTAAGCTATATAACTATGCTAAATCTCGTGGATACAATGTAGATGAAATTGAACCTTAGAGTGGATCATGAACTGCAAAGAAGCTCAGGAAAAAATTACACCATACATCGACGGAGAGCTTTCTAAAGACCAAAGATTAGATTTAGAAAAGCACATCCTGAGCTGTAATTCATGCTATTATGACTTCAGAGTTGAATCATTCACAAAAAAATTAGTAACACTAAAATATAAAAGAAGCGAAGTACCCTCTTGGCTTAAGGATAAAATCTTAAATCAAATATCATCACATCGAAAGAAAAAATTTAACCCCTTCTCTTATCTAATTGATTTGTCAAAATCGTACCGTGTAGAATTTGCCTGGGCTGTAATTATTATTGTTCTAAGTTTATTTTTAGTTGATAGAATACTCATGAAGTCTACACCAATAAAGGAAGAACAGCCAGCCAAAATGATGGAAATGATTTTGCATAATTACCAAAAAATTAGGTCAAATCAATTCCCACAAAGTTCAATATTCACTTCTAACACTAACCACGTTAAAGAATTTATAATTTCTCATGGCTTTAATGATTTGGTAATACCAGAAACTAGTTGGAAGCTTGTAGGTGCTGGAATAGAAAAATTTAACGATATGAAAGTTGTTCATTTCTTATTCAAATGCAATGACAACGATGTTTATGTTATGGAAATGGACGTAAATGAATTTAGACAAAAATATAATTCCGTTGTCATGAACTCTTTGTTTGAACAGATGAAAAATACAAAGTATACAATTATTGGACGTGATTCATGTAAAGTTGTGATGACTATGAAAGGTTCCACTCTGGTTAGTCACGTTATTCGACACGAAAACAAAGAAGCTTTTGAAGAATTAATTGCAGCTTTAGAGTAATTTATTACTTTTCCTTTCGTTCGCTCGATTCATTAAATATGGAATCGTCTAATCCTTTATTAACCGCAAAATTAAAATACTCGATCGTAAGTTTGCCAATTTTATTTTCTGACTTATTCTCACTCTGCTCCTGATTTTCTTTTTGCATCTTTCTTAATCTAGAAAATCTGATTCCTTTAGTTTCTAAAAAAGCTTCAATCCGTTCGGGCAGCCAGAATCTATTTTCAATCAATTTATAAAAAAATTCAATGTCAACTTTACCTGTTCGGGCACTTAAAACAGATATTTTTTTTATAGTATAATTTTTTGAATTAACAAATATAGTTATGAATTCTCCTCCACTTTGATCTTCTGGAATAATTCTTATGGTAAAATGTTTGACCTTATCTAATTCTGTTTCGTCAGTTAGAAAACTTGTAAAGTTCTTTTGAAATATAGCATCTGGAGCGAACTTTATACTTTGCTTGGGAATGATAAGAAAATTATCAGAGTCAACTTTTATTTTATCTGGTTTCTTGTAATATATTCTTGCATTAATTTCGGGAATAACTGCGTCAGGAAAGTCAACTTTAATTTTAACTTGAGCTGAATAATCCTGAATTAAATCAAAATTTTCTTTTACTTTTTCAATAATCTTACTTGATTTATCAACCTGTGAACTCAAATTTGAAAAGAGAATAAAAAAAATTAATATTAAAGTTCTCATTATTACACCTACGTTAAAATATCTTTCTTTTTAAAGGTAAAGAAAGTGAAAAAGAAAAAGAGACAGTTATGACCAACTAAAATTAAATTCGATTTAATAATATTGTTGATATCAATAGGTTGATCAAAATAATCGAGCCATGTTGCCATATAACTTGTAAAAAGATACGGAGAAATACTTTCAAATATCTCAAATGGCAATTCACTAATTGATAAGAAAATTATTAACACCGCCATTGTTCCCACAATGGGACCAATAGCGTTATTGACCATAGAAGAAAATAAAATTGAAAGACTTAAAACAGTCGTCATGGAAATAAAGGCTGAAGCATACGCTAATATGAACCGCCACATTACATCATTTGACTGAATAATTAAAATTTTATCGATCATTATAATTAAATCGCCCTTTCCAAGAATAATTAGAGATGGAACAAGTGAAACAATTGCAAAAAATATGATCAGCATAAGTGTATAAATATAACCAGCAATGAACTTTGAAATTATAAAAACATCTCTTGAAATAGGTCTTGTAAGAATAATTCTATAAGTTCCTGCAGTGCCCTCTCCAGCGAACAGATCGCCACCAACTAATGTTATAAAGAAAGGAATATGAATAATTAACGCCTGCATTAGCAAAAAAGAAGCATACCAACCATTGAGCAAATTTCCAACTATGATAAATTGATCTTCTAACATTCGGTAAAAATTTCTCAAATAATAATTTCCACCCACACTTACAGCATACATCATTAAAGCAACGAAAAATGCTATTGCAAAAAGTCCTATGTATGTTCTCCATTTCTTAAAAATTTTATATAGTTCGATAAAAGCAAGTTCTAGTATCATTCATCTATACCGTAAGTTATTTTGAGAAAAAATTCCTCTAAAGATCTTTTAGGAGAAAAAGAGTAAACATCTATTTCATTTTGTACAAAAATTTTATTAAGCTCGAATGCTGAAATTTTTTCAGTTTTGATTATTAATTCATCATTTTCCAATTTATAATCTATATTTTCATCAAAATTATTCCGTTTTAATATTTCGATTGCTTTAGTGATGTTTGATAACAAAAATTTGAATGTTGAGCTGTTTTGCTGTAGTAATTCTTTAACGTCACCCTCAACAACTTTTTTACCTTTATTCAAAATAACCATTCGATTAGCTACTTGCTCAATTTCAGATAGAATATGAGATGAGAGAAAAATTGTTTTTCCTCTTTCATTGGCTAACGATTTAATCAATTCCCGAATCTCCTTCATACCATAAGGGTCAAGACCCGATGTAGGCTCATCAAGAATTATTAAATCGGGATCATGGAGTAAAGCTTGAGCAATACCTAAACGCTGTTTCATCCCATGAGAAAATGTTTTTACTTTGCTATTCCATCTATCAGCAAGTCCCACGAATTCTAAAACTTCCATTATTTGATTTTTTGTAATATCAATTCCATATAAACGTGAAAGAATTTCTAAATTTTTATATGCTGTTAGATAGAGATAAAAATCTGGACTTTCTACTATTGCTCCCACTTTTTTTAATAGATGTTTTGAACTTTGAGTGAGTTTTCGATTGAAAATAAAAATTTCACCTCTGTCAGGATTAATTAATGTAGTAAGCATTCTGATGGTGGTACTTTTTCCTGCTCCATTTGGTCCAAGAAAACCAAATACATCTCCACGATAAACCCTCAAATCCAGACTATCTACTGCTGTAATTTTACCAAATTTTTTTGTTAAACCACGTGTCTCTAAGACTATTTCCATTTTATTAAACCGTCATTCAAAATGACTAAATCTCTATATTGTTTAGTATAACAACGATTTTTTTCAAAACGTTCGTAAAGTTAACTAAAAGTTATGAAAGATATTATAATCTAGTGTAGGTCTTCAAAGAGTTTTATATTAAAAACT
>CAKZPH010000244.1 GCA_937138605.1 uncultured Ignavibacteriales bacterium | reverse complement strand
TCAATGCAAAAATTTTATAAAATTTCCCTTGAAATCCTCAAACAAACTGAAGAAGAATCAAAATGAAAAAGTTAGTTGTATCAGGTTTAATTTTATTTCTGACTATTAGCATTGTTACAGCAAAAAACAAGACAATAATTAGAAATCTTACACTTGATAAAGCCATTGAAATTGCTCTTAAAGAAAATTCTCAAGTTAAAATTGCCTTATTGGATGTTAACAAATCCCAATCAAAACTAATGGAAGCATATTCTTCACTTTTTCCAAGTATTTCGGGTGAGGGCACTTACATTAGAAATATAAAAAAGCCTGTCTTCTTTTTACCAGATTTTTTTGGCGGTACAGGTAAAATTACCCCAATAGAAGTAGGTTCAAAAAACTCCTACGTAGGTGCAATTAAATTTGGAGTGCCAATTTTTCTTGGCCAAATTTACACAGGCATTGTTATGAGTCATCTCGGTATTGAATTGAGTAATCTAAACTACGAAGAATCTTTGGCTCAAATTCGATTAAATACGACAAAAGCTTTTTTTGATGTTTTATTAACAAAAGAATCGATGAACTTCATTAAAGAGACTTATGAAAACGCCCAAAGGAATTTAGATAATGCATCCAAACTTCATGATGCAGGCTTAATTTCGGATTTCGAACTGCTAAGCGCTCAAGTTGAAGTTGAAAAAATCAAACCTAATCTGCTTCAAGCGGAATATACTTATCAAACAGCTCTCAACTTTTTAAAGGCACTGCTTAATCTTTCAGTCGAAGATAGTATAGAAGTATCAGGTTCAATTGAAACATTCTTTAAATTAAGGACTTTGCCGGTAATTGACCAAAATTTGATTGACAATACCTTTACCATGAAAAAATTATATCTGCAAAAACAAATAACAGAGAAAAACATAATGATGCAAAAGTGGGAATATTTTCCAAGCCTTACTGCATTTGGAAACTATCAAGTTCAAACACAAGCGGAGAATTATAATTTCAATGAATATCGATGGGTTAAAAGTGCCTCCGTTGGATTGTCACTAACCATAACTATTTTTAATGGCTTTGGTACAAGAAGTCGCGTTGAGCAAGCAAAAATACAGTCAAAACAATTGGATGAGACAATTAACTATACAAAAAAACAACTTGATATAGGAATTCAAAATGCTCGAAATAAGATGGAAACAAGTCTTGAAAAAATTGAGTCACAAAAACTTAACAAAGTTAAAGCTCGTCGTAATTATCAAATTGCTGAATTAAGATACAGTGAAGGTTTGAGTACGCAATTAGAAGTGAGCAATGCAAATATCAACTTACTGTCAGCAGAGCTCAGTTATCTTCAAGCAATCTATGAATATCTCGTAGCACAAGCTGAATTGGAATTTTATTCAAACAAATCAATTAATTAATTGAAGGATATGAGAATGAAGTGGAAGAATCTTATAGTAGGATTAACTTTAATCTTTTTAATTACAGGATGTACTAAAAAAGAAACTGAAAACGTAAAAGAAATTAAATCCGTTTCCACTCAAAAAGTAGAAAGAAAAACAGTAAAAAACATTTTAACCTACACGGGACTGGTTCATCCATGGGAAGAAGCAGCTTTAGCAGCTCAAATGGCATCAAGGGTCAGAAAAATTTATGTGAAAGAAGGTGACTATGTTCAAAAAGGTCAACTACTTGTCCAAATGGACGATCAGCAATTAACTCAAATAGAAATCCAATTTAATGATACTAAAAGAGATCTTGAACGGGCAGAAAAATTAAAATCTGAAGGAGCTATTTCAGATCAACAATACGAAAAAATTAAACTTGCCTACGAGACAACCAAAACTAACTACGAAAAAATTCTAGAAAATACTCAACTACGTGCACCTTTCTCCGGTGTAATTACCGCAAAATATTTGAATGATGGCGAGTTATTCATGATGACTCCTGCAGGTGGAAGAGCAGTTCCTTCTATTGTACATCTCATGAATCTCAGTTTACTTAAAATAAAGATCGCTGTTAATGAATCAGATTCTTATAAAATTAGAATTGGACAAAAAGCACGGATATTTAGTGAATTCTTACCTGATGAAGTTTTTCAAGGTCGTGTATCTAGAATTAATCCGGTAGTAGATCCAGTAACAAAAACAGTTGATGTTGAAATACAAGTCTCCAATAAAGAAAATAAAATTCGAGCTAATTCTTTTGTTAAAGTAGAAATTGACATGGGTGAGACAAAAGAAATTACTATACCCACCGCGGCAATCTTAACAGATCAAGTATCCGGTAAAAAATATGTTTATGTTTATCAAAATGGTATTGCAAAGAAAAGAATAATAGTGACTGGCAAACAAATAAATGATGAAACAGTAATTCAAAATGGATTAAAAGAGAATGAAGAAATAATTGTGGAAGGTCAATATAATTTAACGGATAATGAGCCAGTGAAGATTTTTAAAGGTTTGTAATTGATCAGAATGGAGGAATTTTAAATATGAAATTACCACAACTTGGTGTTCGAAGGCCTGTACTTACTTTAATGTTTTTCATTGCAACTCTGGTGTTTGGACTTTATTCAATAAGGTTAATACCCATTGATTTGTTGCCAAAAATTGAAGCTCCAATACTTACTGTATTAACAACTTATCCAGGTTCTAGTTCTGACGATATTGAAATAAAAGTCACACGTATCCTTGAAAAATCACTAGCATCTGTACCTAATCTGAAAAAAATAACCTCTGTATCAAAAGAAAATGTCTCTATAGTAACCTTAGAATTTGATTGGGGTACTGACCTTGACGAAGCAGCAAATGATTGTCGCTCATCCCTCGAATTTGCTCGAGTTCAATTACCCGTAGGTGTAGAAGCACCTAAGATATTCAAATTCAGCACTGAACAATTCCCGGTAATTGTTGCTGGTGTAACTGCACCTGGAAATATTGATTATCGAGAATTCAAAAATTTCGTCGAAGACAATATTGCTGATAGATTAGTTCGAGTTCCAGGCGTTGGAGGTGTACAATCGTTTGGTGCTCCTGCCCGTGAATTAAGAGTTGATTTTGATCCGTACAAACTAAAGGCATATAACCTTTCCATATCCCATGTTGCACAAATGATACAGATGGATAATATCTCGCTTCCAGCAGGAAATCTGGATGATAGAAAATTATCTTTTATGTTAAGACTTAAAGGCGAGTATTCATCACCTGCTGATCTTGAAAAAGTAGTAATTGGTGCTCAAGGTAACAAAATCATTTATTTGAGGGACGTGGCAACAATTCTGGATACTGTAACAAAGGATGAAAGACGCACAATGATCAATAATGAGCGTGGTGTTGTAGTTTTAATGAATAAACTATCAGGTGCAAATACGGTCACCGTCTCTGAAGCATTGAAAAAGGAAATTAAAAAGATTGAAGATGAATATAACATATCCATTAATATAGTTTTTGATGGAGCTGATTTTATTAAGAAATCTATAAACAATCTTTTAAGAACATTTATCATAAGCGTTTTGCTCGTTTCTTTGGTAGTGCTATTATTCTTACGAAGAGTCAGAGCCAGTATTATTGTGGTACTATCAATTCCTTTCTCACTCATTCTAGCATTCTTCTTTATGTATGTAGCTAAATATACAATTAATATTTTATCTCTTTCATCTATAGCAATAGCAGTAGGAATGGTTGTAGATAATTCAATAGTGGTACTTGAAAATGTTGTTAAACATATAGAGCGAGGAGAACATTCAAAAGAAGCATCAATTTATGGAGCAAGCGAAGTAGGTTCTGCTTTACTCGCCTCAACGCTAACAACTATTGCCGTTTTCTCACCTTTGTTTTTCTTAACTGGAATTGCCGGAATCTTATTTACACAACTCGCAGCAATTACAACTATTACGATAAGCATGTCATTATTCGTGGCACTATTTCTTACACCAATGCTAACATCACAGTTACTTATTAAAACTGAAGAGAAAATTGGTGCACCAACATTTTTTGATAAATTATTCGAAAAGAGCGAAAGAATTTTCAATAAAATTGACGACACTTATTATGCTTCTTTGAAATGGGCTTTGAATCATAAAAAGCTTTCATTATTAATTGGAATACTTTTTTTAATTCTTTCTCTCGGCTTAATTCCGTTTATCGGTTCCGATTTTATCCCTGAAAGTGATGCTGGTCAAGTGCAAGTAATTATGGAATTGCCCGTTGGCACAAGTGTCTATGAAACAGAAAAATTTGTTAAAGAAATTTATGACTTAATTCAAAATCGCACTCCTGAAATCAAAGACATATTTTATCAAGTTGGACAAAGTGCGTCTGGGTTAGGTTCAGTCTTCGGTACAAAAGAAGGGGATAATATAGGATTAATAAATATCCGGCTTATTGATGTAGAGGAAAGACAAAGATCCAATAACGAAATAGCAAATGACATAAGATCACTTCTTAAAAACTATCCACAGATTAATAAACTTAGTGTATTAACTCAAGCAGGCGGTCAGGGAGCCATCTTCGGCCAAGGTAAACCAATTTCAATTGAGATTTTAGGACCCGACTTAAACGCATCAAGAACAGTAGCAGAAAAAATTCGTGAATCACTTCTTAAAATTGAAGGAGTAGTTGAGCCACAAATTTCGTTGCAAGATAACAAACCTGAATTAATCATTCGAATTGACCGTGATAAAGCTTCGATGCTTGGTTTGAATATGGCGACAATTGCGATGAATTTGAGAAACTATGTTTTTGGAAGCGTCCCATCCCAATTCCGTGGTGAGAAAAATACATATGATATTAGATTAAGGCTTGAAGAAAATTTCCGTGACCAAATAGAAGATATTGAAAAACTCGAAATAATGAACGTCTTGGGACAACCTATCCCCCTCAAAAATTTTGCGACAATCACTACGGAATTTTCTCCCATAGAAATTGATAGAAAAAATCAAGAACGGGTTGTTAAAGTTGAAGCTGGTCTCACTGGAAAATCTCTTGGAGAAGCTGTGTTAGAAATCGATAGAGTTATTAAATCTGTTCCACTTCCACCAAATACCCGTATTGATTTCGGTGGTAGCTACGAACAACAACAGGAAGCATTCTCTGACTTACTGTTGCTTTTATTGTTAAGCATCCTTCTCGTTTATTTAGTTATGTCTGCTCAATTTGAAAGCTTGATTGATCCATTTGTCATAATGTTCAGCATTCCTTTCGCATTTTCAGGTGTATTGATTGGGTTGTTTGTATTTGGCCAAACACTAAATGTGATTTCATTTCTTGGAATCATCATGTTAGTAGGAATTGTGGTTAACAATGCCATCGTACTTGTCGACTTCATAAATATACTAAGGGCACGTGGACAAAATCTTTATGAAGCAACTCTCAACGGCGGAAGAAGTAGATTGAGACCAGTTTTAATGACGGCATTAACAACTATTTTTGGATTGTTACCACTCGCTCTAAGCACAGGAAGTGGTGCAGAAACATGGCGTCCACTAGGTGCTTCAATGGTAGGTGGAATGACGTTTTCAACTTTCATCACACTTATTATTGTCCCAGTTATTTACAACATCTTTGAACAAAGATTAAAAAATGGAAAGAGTAAATCATGAAAATTGGATTTATAATACATAACGTCGCTGAAACTGAAGTTATTGACCAACTGATAGAAAAATATAATGTTCAAAACTGGACACGTATTGCTAAAGCAACTGGAAAATGTGAATCAGCGGATCCAGTCCTGGATAGTAAAATTTGGCCAGGATATTTTTCTATGACAATAATCGAAGATAAAGAGAACCTTTTAGATGAAATAAGAAATGAAATAAAAAAGATCAAAGAACATTTGAAAATTCCCGACTTAAAATATTATGAATTTGAAACAAACTATTTTATATGATTAAAATTTGAAGGACATAGAAAAATCAATAAATTTTAATGCTCATATCTATCCATAAAAAATCGAATCATATTTTATCTCAATAATGAAAAACTTTTACTTGACCATCGTGTACAAAGGAACACGATACGTTGGTTTGCAAATTCAAAAAAAATGCTCGCACTGATCAGGTAGAACCGATTAATGCAATGAAAGAAGTGTTCAATAAAAGTAAATCTGAATTTAACGATGAATGAAAAACTGAAGCGGGCGTTAATGCCTTTAATCAGGTTGCACATCTCAAAATTGTTAAAAATTCTCTATGGATAAAATTCTATAGTCAATCAATGATCATCTATCACTTGATATAACAATTAAAACAATTGAGGAAATAAATTTGAATTTTCATGCTCAAAAAGATATATTAATGAGAAGCTGCATTTACCAAATTTCTAAACGACGTACTGCCTCAGCAAAACTTTTTGTCTGATGGGTTAAAAACGAACTTGACGTTGAGCGTATTATTTCTTTAAATCATCTTTTTTTTAGAAGCACTTTAGTTCTTACACTGATCTAGACGAAAAAGAAAAATCAACTATTGTGAAAGTTGAAAACTTACAAATAAAAAAGAAGTTGATTTAATTTTAAAATGAATTGTGGCATCGCACTTCATAACAAAGATGGCAAGACGAATCATAGGATTATTAATTGAAGCTGCCAAATGTAACTTAAACTAAAATTAAATCGCAGGTCTTTTAGATATAAAATCCAATGAACCAGTTCAATTCAAAGCTCCACCATCAGGACTATTTCCTGAAAAACTTTTATTCAAAATCGGAAATAATCCCTCAATCAAATTCAATAATTAAAGTAGAATAAAAAAAAGTCGCCTTTCAGAGACCTCTCCAAAAGACGACTTTAGTGAAGGGTGCGTAGAAGCACGGAGGATAAAAAATTAATACAATTTAAATGAAACCCCGGCATTAAGAGAATTAAAGTCAGAGTCATAAATCATATACTTAACATTTAAATCTAATGAACCTAGACCAACACCCGCTCCGAAAGCAAAACCAAATTTGCTTTTACTATCTGTTACCTTTCTTTCGGGAAAAAGTACTGTCCCCCCAACCTTTACCTCTGGAAATTTTATTGTCTGACTAATAATATTTAATCCAGTTTGAGCAACAACATAAACGTTTGGGATAACATTATATTTTGCTCCAGCCAATATCGGAATTATTGTGGCAGAATAGCCATTGTTATTTTTACCCATAAAATAAAGAAAACCAGACGAGGCAGTAGCGGTAACA
>CAKZPH010000243.1 GCA_937138605.1 uncultured Ignavibacteriales bacterium | reverse complement strand
TTAAAATGTCAAAATTATTTTTAATCGGATTGATTTCACTTAAGTTTTAAATTTTTTATATAGAGATACAAATAAGTCGAGTAAATTAATTTTTGAAGCTAAATCCATAGCTAATAGGTTCATACAATAAAATATATTGCCTGTATCAATTGAATTACATGATTTTTATTTGATACTAAAATTCTAATTAATTCTTGATATTTTTGTGTTGATACTTTTATCTATTAAAATTGAAATGAAATAAAATTCGTAGAAAAACATAGGAATAGCAAAATGGTTAGATCATTACTATTAGTCATTAGTCTTTATGCAGCTTTACTTAGCTATCTTTTTCCCCAAACTATTGAAAAACCCAAATTGATAATTGGAATTGTTGTTGATCAGATGCGGTTCGTTGATTTATATAAATACATGGATCACTTTACAGAGGATGGTTTCAAAAAATTGTTAAGAGAAGGAGCAAATTTTACAAATGCTTATTACAATTACCATCCGACCACAACAGGACCTGGTCATGCCAGTATTTATACCGGGACTACTCCATACTACCACGGAATAATTGGAAATGAATTTAATGACAAGTTACAAAAACGTATGGTTAACTGTGTTGAAGATACTTTCTACGAAACTGTAGGTTCAAAAAGCGCAAATGGTAAAAAATCTCCAAAATATCTTTTATCTAGTACTATAACAGATGAATTAAAACTTTTTACAAACTTTAAGTCAAAAGTAATATCGATATCAATTAAAGACAGAGGAGCAATTTTTCCAGGTGGATTCACTGCAGATGGGGCTTTCTGGTATGATCCTGAAAATGGAAATTTTATAACATCTACTTTCTATATGAAAGATTTACCAGTCTGGGTAAAAAACTTCAACGATAAAAAATTAGTTGATTCTTTTTTACAAAAATCATGGGATCTACTTTTAGACAATAAAATTTATTCCAGCTATTCCAACGAAGATAATTCTCCATTTGAATACGATGTATTTAATGAAGGTAAAACATCTTTTCCACATAAATTTGAAAATTTAACATCAACTAAAAAGTACACAGCTTTTATCTCAACACCTTTCGCCAACGAATTAATACTTAAATTTACAAGAGAAGCAATAATCCATGAAAATCTTGGTGAAGACGAAATTCCAGATTTTCTTGCAATAAGTTTTTCTTCAACTGATTATATAGGTCATTCATGGGGGAACTTCTCATTTGAATTAATGGATACTTACATTCGACTTGATAGACAACTGGGTGAGTTCATAAAATTTCTTGATGAAAAAATAGGACATTCAAAATACTTGCTGTTCTTAACATCGGATCATGGAGCAATCGAAACACCACAAATTTTAAAACTGAATAAATTCCCAACAAGTGAGTTAAAAAACTCAGACATTATTAATTCAGTAGAGACAATCTTAAAAAATAAGTTTAAAACTGAAAACTTGATCGAAAATTTCTCCAATGGTCAGTTTTTTATTAATCATAAGGTTTTAGCGGAAAAGAATCTCAGTTATAACGAAGTAGTAAATGCAATTGTAATTCATTTAAGAACTACATATCCCGAAATTCAAAATATTTATACCCGATTAGATTTTGAGAAACAAGTTGCAAAACGTGATGCAGAAAATATGACTCTAAATGGTTGGCATCCATTCCGTTCTGGTGATGTAATCTTAACACTTAGACCTTATACAATGTCCAGAATTCTTGAAAAAGGTACCTCTCATAGTACGCCGTATTCTTACGATACTCACATTCCTCTAATTTTTTATGGATGGAAAATACCAGCACAGGTGAGAAATGAAAATGTTTATGTTACTGATATTGCGGCAACTTTAGCGTCTTTACTAAAAATTAAAAGACCCTCCAGCTGTATTGGAGTTTCTTTATTTTGAAATGAGAATTACTTGACTTTTTTTCAGATTAAATTTTACACATGAAAATATACTAAAATTGGGAGGTTGATATGAAAGTTTTAGTTGATGTAAGTATTATTCCACTTGGAGTTGGTTTATCCCTTTCATCATACGTTGCTGAATGTGAAAAAATTTTTAAAGAGGCTGGTCTTAAAACTATGCTTCATGCAAATGGGACAAACATTGAGGGTGAATGGGACGAAGTTTTTAACGCTATAAGAAAATGTCATGAGCATTTACATCAAATTGGAGTACCAAGAATATCTACAAACTTAAGATTAGGAACGCGCATTGACCGTAACCAAACTATGGAAGACAAAATTCGCAGTGTGAACGAAAAGTTAATAGAAAAGTAAAGTTCTTACAAAATCTATTTTTACTTTTTAATAAAACTAATTTTCTTAAACTAGAAAAGCCTCAGCTAGTTGCTGAGGCAGAAAGAAATTTTGTAATTTAATTAGTTCAGCTTAAAAATTATTGGTACGGCAACTTTAACTTTAACTGACTTACCTCTTTGTTTACCAGGCTTAAATTTAGTTTCACGGATAGCTTTTTCAGCAGCTTCATCACATCCTGCACCAATTCCTTTTAATATCTCTGTTTTGGTAACAGTCCCGGTTTCGTCAACATAGGCAAGAATATAAACTTTACCTTCTACACCTGCACGTTTTGCAATTTCTGGATAAATTATTTTCTTTTGAATAGCTTCAATACCACCAATTGGCTCTGGCATTTCTTCAACTACTTCAAAATACTGAATATCCTCTTCCACTATTCTGCGAGTTTCTTCTCTCGGTGGAGGAGGTGGCAAATCTAACTGTTGAGTCAAATCAATTTCTGTACTTCCGATTTCAATATCCTCTAAAACCTGATCCGAAGGTGCTTCAATTGGAATCGGTGGTTTTGGTGGCGGTGGTGGCCGATTTTCTTGTTTTGTTTTAGCAATGTCTTCCACATTGACTAGCTCTTGTGCTAGTTGAAGTTCCCCTTTTGCTTTTTCAATCTTAGGAAAGAACTTGAATGCAATAATTAAAAGGGCAAGAGCTACAATAAAACTTATTTCTAAAAACCTTCGGTATTTTCCTCTTAAGTCTGCTTTGTATGTTTTATAAACAGGCATTGCTCATTTCCTTTTTAATTTGTTCAAAATTAAATTTTAAGATTTTATTATTCAAATTGTAATTATATAACTAATTTTTATTAAAAGAGTTCCTCGCCTGAATATTTCACTAATTTTATGGCTTTAGGAATGAATTTAATCACATCACTAGAAATAAGACTGAACATTCCGATTTTTTTTTCAGCAATATCACCCGATAAACCATGAATAAAAACACCAACGATTGCCGAATCCATGTCACTCAAACCTTGGGCATAAAAACCACTTGTTATACCTGTCAGGACATCACCCATGCCTACTGTTGCCATACCCGGATTTCCTGTCGAATTTATGAAAACTTCTCCATTCTTATCAAATATCAGTGTTGGAGCTCCTTTCAAAACTAAAACCGTGTTGTATCTCTTTGCAAAATTAGAGCCAAATTTAAAAATATTTTCTTTGATCTCATCAATGTTTCTTTTGATTAGTCTTGAGAATTCTCCTAGATGAGGAGTAAGAATAGAATTAGTTAAATTTAATTTTTCATTTTCAATAAAGTCTGAAAGTAAATTAAGCCCATCTGCATCAATTACTTTTCTTTTATTGGGATATTTTTTTAACAATTCCATAATAAACTTACCAGTAGATTCGTGTTGACCTAATCCTGGACCAATCATCAAAACATCAGCCCAATTAATCTTCGCTTCGATTTCATTTAAGTCCTCCAAAACAAAATAATCTTCTTCATTATTTTTAAGTTGGTAAGTCATAACTTCCTTTAAAGATTTCGCGTAAATATCTTGTAATTTTTTAGTGGTGAG
Organism: uncultured Ignavibacteriales bacterium; assembly: GCA_937138605.1. Taxonomy (GTDB): domain Bacteria; phylum Bacteroidota; class Ignavibacteria; order Ch128b; family Ch128b; genus CAKZPH01. The sequence goes on along the minus strand of CAKZPH010000243.1, from coordinate 4,040 downwards.
AAGTAAAACACCTCCACATCCAGTTCTGAGAGCTGCTTCACACGACATTTTTGCAGCACCAGTCAAACCCCTAGAACCAGCAATTGCAAAAATTTTTCCAACCGAATACTTATGTGCATCATAGGGCCTTTGAGGTAATCTTTCTTTGATATCGAATATTTCGACTAAATTTCTTTTGATCGATTTGTAATTACTTAAAGTTGATGGATAACTTATATCAACTATTAAAATCTCGCCAGATACACGAGGACCGTCATTAATGAATAAACCAATTTTTGGCAATCCCATTGTTAATGTATAATTAGCGTGAAAAGCTTTTCCTAAATCTTTACCGTTATCACTAGAAAGGCCGGTCGGAATGTCAACTGCTAGTTTTGTACATTCTTGATCATTAGCCCAACTAACCAGTGATAAAATTGGTTCACGTAAGGGTGAATTTAATCCGGTGCCTAATAAAGCGTCTATTATTAAATCGACTTTACTAAAATAATTAGTTTTTTTTAATCGTATAAATTTCTTTAGTGGTATTAGCTCTAAATTAATCTCTTTACTTGAAAACTTTTGTAATATTTCAAAATTTATTTTAGCATCGGTACTCAATTTATCTTTTGAGCTTGTATAAACAACTTTTACTTTAAATCCTCTGTTAACAAGATGTCTTGCAATTGAAAATCCATCTCCACCATTATTTCCGTGCCCACAGAGAATTAAGATTTCCTCAAGATTTTTTTTATTTGAAATTACATTTGTGATAAAATCCACTACACCTATAGCGGCATTTTCCATGAGAACAATTGATGGAATCTTAAATCTGAGGGAAGCTTCTAAATCTAGTTTTTTGATTTCCTTGGAAGTAACTACCTTTATCATTTTATGGTAAAAATCTCGTAATAATATTTAAAAATACTCCCGGCGTAATTCCTAGTTGGATAACAAAGAGAACACATACAGTGATAATAAAATTTTCTGCGGCTGTAGCATACAAATTTTGATTTTCTCCTTCTCTTCTAAAATACATATAAATTACAACCCTTAAATAGAAATAAGCTGCAATAACACTAGAAATTACACCAATTACTGCCAACCATGTCATATCTGCTTTCACAGCAGATATAAACACATAATATTTACCAAAAAATCCACCAAAGGGCGGAATTCCAGAGAGAGCAAACATAAATAAAGCCATTACAGCCGAAAACCAAGGGTATGTTTTATAAATTCCTGATAAATCATCTAACGTTAGTCTTTTTTCCATAGAAGTCTCAAGCATAGAAATTAGAATAAAAGCACCAATATTCATAAATCCATAAACTGCTAAATAAAAGATAATACCGGCCATTCCTATCTTATTGGCTGCAGCTACACCTATCATCATATAACCAGCATGAGCGATACTTGAGTAAGCAAGCATTCGTTTCAAACTTGTTTGAGTAAGAGCAACAATAGACCCAAGGAGCATCGAAGCAGTTGCAAGAAGAGCTATGATTTTTGAAACTGTTTCGTAATTAATTTGAGAGGCAGTGGAACCATAAAGTGAAATAATTAAGGCGGAAAAGGCAGCAATTTTTCCTGAGGTTGACATTAAGGCGGTTACAACTGTAGGGCTTCCTTCATAAACATCAGGCACCCACATATGAAATGGAACCGAAGCAACTTTGAACGAAAAACCAATTAGAAGTAGTATTAGTCCAAGAGTAAAAAGAGGTTTATTTAATAATGAATCAAATTCCCTTGTAATGTAAATGATGTTTGTAGACTGAGCTGCTCCATACACTAAAGCTATGCCATAAAGCAAGAATCCACTGGCAAAAGCTCCAAGCAAAAAATATTTAACAGAAGCTTCATTATTAAATAAAACTTTTCTATGATAACCGGCAAGGACGTAAAAGCTTAGTGACATTAGCTCTAGTGCCAAAAAAGTCAACATTAAATCTCTTGAAGAAGCCATTAACATCATTCCAAGTATGGCGCTCATAACAAGGATATAATACTCACCATGATGATATTGCATTCTATTCAGATAATTCTTTGATGAAATAACAGCAAGAGAACTTATAATTAAAAGTAGTGAATAAAATAAATTCGTTATGCCTCCACTCTCAATTGTATCGTGAAAATTTAAACTTTGATCTTGAATAGTTATGAGAGATAAAAAGGTGGTAAAAATCAAAGTAAGAATTGTTATCCAATAAATAAAGATTTCACTTTTTTTATGAAATGCTTCTATTAATATTAAAATGAGTATTGATAGTGAAATAATTAATATCGGTAAAATATTTAGTAATGATTTGATTTCCATATCAATCAATTAAAATTTGGTTTTCACCTGGTTTTTCAATTCGAACTATATGATCATCTTCTAAGTATAGTATGATTTTAACATGAGATTTTAAATCAAAAATATCCGCATCTTTTTCACAAAGAATCATTTTGACATTCTCATATTCGGATAGCTCTTCCATTAAATCTTTGTACTTTTTGAAATATAAATCAGTAAAATTTTCATGCTCTATTATCTCCAAATCAGGACTTGAATTTGAAAAATTTGTAATTATATCTTCTTCAATCATTATTTTGAGAAAATGGCATTTAAATGGAAGTATTATCCGATTATAGTAGTGCAATCCATTCAATTTTTTATCCAGAGCATCAATAATTTTACTCATATATTAACCTCTTCCGTAAAAGAATAAAAACCAAATTAGTGTAAAAATTGGTATCAAAATTGGAAAAGAATATTTAGCCACATAACCAAAGAAAGATGGAAGTTTTATTCCCGAATTTTCTGAAATTGATTTTACCATAAAGTTTGGACCATTTCCAATATAGGTCATAGCGCCAAAAAACACAGCTGCTACAGAAATTGCCATAAGATAGATTGGATCTTGGGCTTCGAAAGTTTTTACGTGTTCAAATTTATCAATACTTAAACCAAATTTACCCATAGCTGCACTTAAAAAGTTAAGATATGTTGGAGCATTATCCAAGATTGCTGATAAGATTCCAGTACCCCAATAAAATAAATCAGCAGTTAATCTCTCACCATATTTGTGTGTTTCATAAGCGACTAATTGCAAAGCTGGAATCATTGTGGCAAAAATTCCGACAAAAAGGAATGCTACTTCCTTAATCGGTTCAAAATTAAATTCATTTCCTTTCAATGCTTCCGGTTTGGCGGATTTGTATGATATAAAAGCTACTGTGAACATTATAATTTCTCTGATACCAAAAGGCAAAGGATGCAGAGAGGGCACCCAGCTTAGAACGGCAGGATCAATAAACACAGATAGTATAATTATCGCTAAAAATAAAAAATTTCTTTTTCCTATAAACTCAATTTTTCCAGTATAGGAAGTTTTTGTTGTTAAAGCTTTCTTGTAATTTTTCATATCAAATAAGTAAAAGATAACTAAAATAATTGCAATGGCTAATAACCATATGAACCAAACATGTTTTATTACCCAAAAAAATTCTATTCCTTTTAGAAAACCTAAAAACAGTGGTGGATCACCTATTGGTGTTAAACCACCACCTATGTTACTTACGATGAAAATGAAAAAGATAATGTGATATGGTTTTATTCTTTCCTTATTAATTCTAATGTAAGGTCTAATCAAAAGCATTGATGCACCAGTTGTTCCAATCAAATTAGAAATCACCCCCCCAAACGCAAGTAATGTAGTGTTAATCATTGGAGTGGCTTTCCTATCGATTCTAATTAAGATTCCACCAGATGCAACAAACAGTGAGGTAAGTAACGCAATAAAAGAAATATATTCTTCCAATGTGTGAGTTAGACTAATAAAATCATGTCTGATAAATGAGTAGTAAATGACGGTTATAGAACCTAAAAAAATAGCCACTTTAGGATAATTATGTTCCCAGAAATGTCTATATAATAATGGACCTGTTGCAATCATTAAAAGCAAAACAATAAATGGAAAAACAATATATGGCGAGGGCGGATTTTCGAAAATATTGATATCGCCTCCATGTGAAACAGCCTCGGTCTGATGTTTTTGTACTGATACCGCATGAAG
>CAKZPH010000242.1 GCA_937138605.1 uncultured Ignavibacteriales bacterium | reverse complement strand
ATTAATCAAATTTATTGAAAAATACATAATACCGTAAATACCTAACTTCTAAAAACAGTTAATTACTCTCCATCTCCTCGTCTACCTTCGTCTACTGCCTTTACCATTCCTTTTTTTACTCCCTAATTCCAACTCTCAACCTTCATTTCCTATTCTCCACAAACTTTTTTTCATAAACTATACTCGAAAAATAATCCATTTGCTCAACATAATAAACCACCTCAATCATCCTAAAAGAAATACTTCTGAACTTAATCCAATTTGTAGAATAAGTTTTTAAAGTTTGATTTGCGAAATTTTTTTTCTAATCTCATTTAGACTCGCCGTTTAAGAGTTACTATGTATAGATTCTTGAAGTGATCTAAATATTAACTATAATAATAGAACTTTCTAATATCATTATTAATTTGCCTTATTGTTACTAGCATTGCCAAATCATTTTTTACAACATCAACAAATCTAAATGCCATAGCTGAATAAGTTACCTTCAATTTATATGCAAATTCTTTTATAAATTTTATACTCAATTTAATTCTTGTTTATACAACACTTATGCATTAGAATATCTGAAGCTAATTTATATGCTAATCATTATACTTGTTGTCCCTCTATCACCTGAAAAACCTGTGTTTGTGTACTATTATTTCGATGTAGAATGTATTACTTTGTGATTTTAAGGAATTGGTATCTGAATGTTTAGACATTAGAAATTAGAATGATAATTATTTACTTATTACTAAAGCTCATAAGTTTATTCTATTTTATTAAAAGATGTCCTTAATTATCAATTAATTTGCCCAATCACTACTTTTAATATTCAATTAATAAAGCGAGGAAATGCAACACTTATCAATAAATTCAGATACAAGATATTACTATTGATTATCATTAATAAATAAATTCCATTTCATATAAAATTATTCAATTTTCCACCTTAAATAATCATTCACTTCTAGTCTAGGAATAAAAGCGAAGCTTGTACAACTTTTGGTTTCATATCTTCATTTAACAATCTGTTTAAAACATTAATTCAAAAATTCAGAATAAACTGTACATAAGAAATCCAATCAATCACTTCGAGATCTCAATAGTTTTTTGTTGCAACTATACTTGACCCAACATCATTTTTACTATATTTAAAATTAAGAGTAATAGTCTCATCCTTATAAATCACTGGTTTTTCATTGTTTGACATAAAATTCGTGAATTTTAAAAACAAAACTGGATATCATTACTTTAATGTTAACTTACTTAATGAGAGAAGCCACAAGATAGAAATTATTTTGTGTAGATAAATCGAATACTAAATTAATTATTAAGAACGTAATATTAATTGAACATCTATCTCATTATCTCTTTAATAATTCCTTAATAAATTAATTTGATTAAAAATTTTAATACCATCTATTTTTTAGCATGACTAAATAATATTTA
>CAKZPH010000241.1 GCA_937138605.1 uncultured Ignavibacteriales bacterium | reverse complement strand
AGAACCCCACCCATAGATAGATTGTTTCCGAAAGCTAAATGAATAGTACCAAGAACTTTTTCATCTTCCAGTATCTGGCCAATAATCTTCGCTTTGTAATTTGTCCCGATTCCAAATTCCGCGACAGCAAAAGCATCTTTATTGTTAACTGAGCTAAGTAATTTTTTCAATTTGTTTGCTTCACCTTTGCCTGTGATTTTTTCAGCATAACCATCTTTTATGATTACCTTGACTGGATATTTTAACTTTCCAATTCCAGCAATTGAACCATCAAAAACAATCGTACCATTTGTTGTACCTTCAACAGGAGCTAGATAAACTTCCCCTGAAGGTAGATTACCACTTTCTCCTTTATTTCTCAAAACACCAGTACTGGGAATAATCTTTCTACCTTCGATATTCATTTTCAGATTAGTTCCGTTCTTTGATATAACTTTGATTTCTTTACCACTTTCAAGAGCAAGTTTTACTGCCATTGTTGTTTTTACAACTTTTTCCGAATCGGCAGATAAACACCTAATCATAGTGCTTAATTGAATACCGGGCATCGTTGCGATACGAGCCCCGTATTTAACAGCTTCTCTTCTTGCATTTGTATGAGTCAAAGATTTAGCAGTTGGACATACCACAACATCGAACATTCTCATCAGTTCAGCAATTTGTTGCGGAGGTTCCTGACCATTCACTTCACGTGATTTCATCTCAACATACACTGATTCTTTACAGAGACTTTTACCCGCTTCAAATAGTGCCTGTCCAATAGTTTTTTCAACTTCATCAGTGATAACCAACAACGTTTCATATTCCTTTAATCCTAAATAATCTCGTAACGCAACAATCGAACTTTTCATTAATTCCTTTTTCATATCATCACCTTAATTTTATTTTTTAATTAATTTCTTTTCAATTCTCCTGAGATTATACGCAAAGAAGAGTCCAAGAAAGCCAAGAATTGAGAAAATCCACATACCTGGTATATAGCCATCTGGATTAGTTGAACTCGCACCGAAAAAGTCATTGCTAAATCCAATTAACAAATTAAAAGTTGCAAGTCCAATGTTTTGAATCATTGTCATCAGTCCGTAAGCGGTGCCTAATTTTGATTGATCAACAACAAGAGCCACGTATGGCCACATTACAGCGGGAATCATAGAAAAAGCAATTCCCATCATCGACATAGGAATTACAAGATATGCCGGAATTGATGTATTAATATCGAAAAAATCTAAGTTGATATTAAGGTAGCCTGATATTCCAAGGGGTGCGGCTAAATCGACTTTGTATGCCATTATCAAATAGACCGGAATTATTAATGCAGAACCAAACATCATCATAATAGCTTTTTTCTTAATCCGATCGGCTATAAATCCAAAAACGGGCGTAAAAATCATTGCAGCCAATGTTAAGATACTTGATAGATTACCACCAACTTCTCTTGTCGTGCCATGAACTTCTTGAAAAAACTTAATTGCAAACGTTTGAAATGGAAACATTGCAGAGTAGAATGTTACACAGAGTGCACTTATGAACCAAAATGCCTTACCAAAACTAAAAATCTCTTTCAATACAATTTTATCTTGATTTCCTTCGGGAGGTAATTCGAATTTTTTCGAACTAATCAAATCGACAAAGAAGTAAATCGAAATAAACAAGAGTGCAGAAACTCCTGCGATAACAGAAATCCACAATGGATTTTGCCAGTAATCGTAATATTGTTTAGCCCACATGGGGGAATTTAACGCCATAAATGAACCGAGTCGTGCTAGTGTTAAATTAAGTCCAAAAGCAAAAGACAATTCCTTCCCCTTAAACCATCGAGCAATTATTGTTGTGATTGCAACAATCATCGATTCTGCACCAATACCAAAAACAAACCTACCAGAAGCCATTGTTAAGAGATCACCAGTCAACGCAGTAAGAAGAGAACCTACCATAACTAGTACAGTGAATATAAAAACAGCTTTACGAGTTCCAATTTTGTCTATAATTATTCCACCTATTAATACCATAAAAATATTTGGTATGCTATAAATAGCGTTAAGCAAACCGATGTTTGAATCGGAAAAACCAAGTTGAGTTTTTAACAGATCAGCAAGAGGACTAATACTATCATAAATGTAATAATTACCAAACATTGAAAGACTAATAAACAACCAGACAGTCCATCTAACGAATATTGGCGGTTCTCTTCTTTCTTTCAATTTTTACTCCTTTAATTTTTTGAAGGAATATTTTTCAGTAATTCAACTAATAAATTGAAAAATTTTTCTACTGAGCTTATTTGTACTCTCTCATCGGGAGAATGTGCACCTTTAATCGTTGGACCAAATGATATCATATCCATATGAGGAAATTTTTCTTTGATAATACCAGTTTCTAGTCCTGCATGAATTGCGGTCACTTCCGGTTCTTTACCAAACATTTTTTGATAGGTTGACTTGAAAACTTTTAGAATTTCAGAATTAACATCGGGTTTCCAGCCTGGATAGCCATCACCATGCTTGTAATCTGCTCCTGCAAGAATAAAAACACAACGATTCATTATTACAATATCTTCTTTTTCCGATTCAACAGAGCTTCTTTGACTTGTACCAACCACAATCGAATCTCCAAATGTTACGGTTGCAAGATTGGTGGATGTCTCAACCAGGTTAGTTATATCAGCACTCATTTTGATTACACCATGAGGCAAAGCATAAAGTGCATTAAGTAAATTTTTTTGAGTAGACAAATCGATAACGAATTCGGGGAGGTTCTTGCTTTCACACTCAATCTTCAAATCAGGCTCAACTGTTTGCAATTCGTTTTTAACGATGTCATTAAATTCACTTACAAATTGTTCCAATTGTTTGGACTTTTCGGAGCTAACAACAATGTCAACAAAAGCTTCACGTGGAATAGCATTTCGTTTGCTCCCTCCTTCAATTTTTGCTAACCTAATTTCGAATTTTTCTTGTAAGTTCCAAAGTAATCTACTTAAGATTTTAATTGCATTACCACGCCCCAGATGGATATCCAAACCAGAATGTCCACCTTTCAAGCCAGTTACCTTAAGTGTATATGAACTAGAATCCTTTGGTAAGTTATCTTTTTTGTAATTAAACCTGCCTTCAGTATCTTTTCCACCAGAACATCCAATGAACACAACACCTTCATCTTCTGAATCAAGATTGAGTAAAACGTCGGACTTTAAAAATCCAGGTTGTAGATTATTTGCCCCAGTTAAACCTGTTTCTTCATCGAGGGTAAAAAGAAATTCGATTGGACCATGTTGAATTTCATTAGATTCCATTATTGCTAATGCAGCTGCAACCCCGATGCCATTATCAGCTCCAAGCGTCGTTCCCTTTGCTTTTACCCAGTCATTATCTATATACACTTGAATTGGATCGTTTTCAAAATCAAATTGAACATCACTATTTTTTTCACAAACCATATCAAGATGTCCTTGCAAACAAACCATTTTTAAGTTCTCAAAGCCCTTAGTTGCTGGTTTCCTGACAACAATATTTCCAAAAGAATCTTGTTCGTATTCAAGATTATTTTTTTTAATAACAGAAAGAACATATTCTACAACTTTAAGCTCTTTTTTAGAAGGACGTGGATGTTGAGTTAAATTCTCAAAATGCTTCCAAACTAATTCTGGTCTCAAATTACTTAGTACGCCATTCATATTTTTACCTCCTTGTGTTCAAATTTTATGAAACGGTGATTAAACAATTGAGAGAAAAATTTTTGAAATCTTTCTTCAACAGGATACACATCTTCTTTAAACTTACTCTCGATTAGCGTTGCAATTTCGCCTACTGATTTAACACCATCAATTTCGAGCCAAACGGCACTGCCTATTTTGTCTAATTTAACTTTGATAAAGGGATGTTTTAATCGAGGCATCAAAAATTGAACTAAAAAATTATTTGTAAATTTTGGTATCAGGATAGTTACGAGATTATCATCATTGATTTCGTGATTAAAATTTCGAACAGGAATTAATTCCCATAAGTTTACTTGTGTTAATTCATTTCGATTTTTCTTTTTCAAAATGTGGAACAATCGTACCCTCTTAATTTATCGATATAAAGGCTGACAGTAAACTCCTATTGAAGCAAACTGTCAGCCTTATAATTTTTACATTACAGCTGCAGGTGGAGCTGGTTCATCTGCTTTACCAGCGTTTTTAATTGGTATTTGAATGAGTATCCATGCTATGAATAGAAATACCAGCAAGCTCATTGTAAACGTTGGTGTTTCAAAAATCTTAAATAATTTAATATCAAAGAATGCAAGACCAGCAAAAACAAGCCCGATCAATGCTTCTCCTGCAATCAAACCAGCGGCAAGTAAAACTCCAGTATTCTCAACTCGAGCTTTTTGAGCATCGTTAAATTGTTTTCTTTCATTTATTCTCTCTACTATACCTTTAATTAGACCGCCAATGAAAATAGCAAATGTAGTTTCGAGAGGTAAATACATACCAACGCTAACTAACATAGGACTTCTAACACCCATCAAAATAAATCCAAATCCCATTACCATACCAACTATAATTAGAGGCCAGGCCATTTCACCTTTAACGATTCCTTGAGAAAGTAGAGCCATTAAACTTGCTTGTGGTGCAGGTAAGTTCTTGCCACCAAATCCAGTTCCCCCTGAGTTAATATCTCCTTGATGCAAAATTAGAAGTGGAATAAACATAACTAATGCTGCTACTGCTACACCAATAATATCACCCACCTGCATTTTCCAGGGAGTGCCACCTAAGATATGCCCCACCTTCAAGTCTTGAAGCATTTCACCAGCTACTGCTGCGGCTACACAAACAACTGCCGCAACTCCTAATACTGCTGCTACTCCGGGTGTCCCTTTCATTCCAAGAGCTACCATCAACAAAGCAGCAACGATTAATGTCGATAATGTTAATCCGCTAATTGGATTGTTACTCGAACCAATTATTCCTACTAAATAACCAGATACTGCAGCGAAGAAGAATCCTGCTACAATCATAACAATTGTAGCAACAAGTGCTGCAACAACATCTTGTGCAAAATAATTGTAAATGAAAAATGTAGCTAAACCAGCTAATAAAATTCCAATGACAACCCAGTTAAATCTTATATCTTGTTCAGTTCTAATTTCAACTTGCTCACCAGTAGCTGCTTTTTTAACATCACTTATTGATCTTTTTATCCCTGTTAAGAGACTTTTTCTCATTCTATAGAGAGTGAAACCAGCACCAACTAGCATTCCACCAATTGCAATCGGTCGAACGATATATCGCCAAACATTAGTAGACATGGCGGTCCATGTAGCTTCATCGGGATTAGTTACTGATTCAAGAAGTGAAGGTGCAAGGAAATATGTTATAATAGGGACAAATAATCCCCATGCCAGTAAACCACCTGAAAAGTTAAGAGATGCTAATTTGGGTCCAATTATATAACCAACACCAATGTAAGCAGGACTTACACCAGGCGAGCTCAATAAGACACCGCCTTGTGCAGTTGCTTCACCGGTTGCTCTTAGATTTATAATTGATTTTGAAAAGTGAACAAACTTTTCCCAACTTTTTGCAAAAAAGCTTAGTTGACCCAGAGTTTGAATAAGAGCACCTAATCCCATAGCACCAAATAAGAACTTGGCACCTGTACCTCCTTTCCTTCCCGCCTTATGAATCTCACCAGCGGCAACGGATTCCGGAAATGGTAGTTCCACATCCTCTACCATAACTCTTCTTAAGAGAGCAACGAACATAATACCTAAAACACCACCTACAAACATTATTACTGCCGATTCAAGGTAATATTGCGTTGTAAAATCGGGCCAGATTCCAGCAATAAAAAATGCTGGTATAGTAAAAATTGCACCAGCTGCAACCGATTCACCTATGGAACCGACTGTACGTGCAAAGTTCTCTTCTAGAATACTTCCTTTCATTGCTCTTAGTAAAGCCATTCCAATAACAGCAGCTGGATAAGTTGCAGCAATTGTCATCCCTGCTTTCAAGCCCAGATAAGCATTTGCTGCACCAAGAACAACACACATGATTAAACCGATTATTAAGGCCCGAATAGTGAATTCGGACATTTTAGTATCAGGAGATACTAATGGTACGTATTTTTTGCTTTCTGTCATCTGATGCTCCTATAATTGATTTTTGATGTGTTATGCATTAATCTTTTTCAATTCAGGTAAAAATTTTGTTCAATATATAAATGAAAGTTAAGTGGTTCAAGTTTCTAGAGCAAAATATTTAATATTAATGTGCGATAAAGCAAAATCATACTTAACAGGATCTTTAGAATCAAACTTCTTTAAATTTTTTGTAATTTCCTCCGCCATCTTCCAAGAATGGAATTTTAGTGTAGTGAGTTCAAAAAATTGTGCTACTTTATAAATATGCGTGTCAAGAGGTATTATTAATTTATCTGGTGATATTATATCCCATATTCCAAAATCAACTTCATCTTTCCTTACCATCCATCGAAGAAACAAATTAATTCTTTTGCAAGGACTTCCTGTTTTTGGATTTGGAATAAAGTTCTTTTTGATCGGTTTATTACTAAAAGAGAAACTTAATGTTTTATTGAAATCTTGTGAAAACCTAGAAACTGCATCTCTTAAGTCTACTGAGGTAGTGTAAAATGAATTGAAATAATTTTGAAGCGATTTATATTTTTTATAAATGGTTTTTAGTGTAATTATTAATCCAATGAAGTCATTATGATCAAAAAACCGGTGATTAATCTGGATTTTTGATTTTTGAAGAAATTTTGTATTTGAACTGTTTATAAACTCGTAGGGATTTTTCTCGACAAGGTTAAAAATTTTTTCTATGGTAGCAAGTATTTGATTTATGTTTCCTAGTGAATAAACCGATGCAATAAAACCAAAAGATTCTATATCTAATTGATTATAAAAACGATGAACGATGAAGATAGGATCAAGTACTGAATTGCGTTTATTATATTTTTGATAAAGCTTATCTAGATATGACTTTGATAATTTCAGATCAGATACCTTTTACAATTTTGACCATCTCTTGAACAGCATTGAAAAGACCAACAAACACAGCTCTCGATATTATCGCATGACCTATGCTCACTTCTTCAATTTCTTTTATTTCTCTAAAAGGAATGATATTCAAATAATTCAAACCATGTCCGGCATTTACTCCAAGTCCAAGCTTTCGTCCGAGAATTGCACTTTCTTTTATTTTCTCCAATTCTTCTTTTGCTTCTTCTTCACTTACAGCGTTAGCATAAAAACCTGTGTGTATCTCAACAAATTCTACTCCTAAATCAGCTGCAGCTTGAATTTGTTCTTTAACGGGATCAACAAATAGACTTACTTCGATTTTATTAGACTGAAGTTCTCTAATTACATTTTTCAACCTTTCGAAATTACCAATTACATCAAGCCCCCCTTCTGTTGTTAATTCCTGTCGTCTTTCAGGAACTAGAGTTGAAAGGTCGGGTCTAACTTTGCATGCAATAGATACAATTTGTGGTTCGATTGACATTTCAAGATCAAGTTTAGTTTTTACAAGTTCACGTAAAAGATGAACATCTCTATCGTTAATATGTCTTCTATCTTCCCGAAGGTGACAAACAATTCCATCAGCTCCGGCTAGCTCACAAATCATTGCAGCGGTGACAGGGTCTGGTTCAAGTTCGCCCCTTGCTTGTCGTAAGGTCGCTACATGATCGATATTAACACAAAGTCTCATTTTCTACCTCAATTTTTTCAAACTTACTAAAAGCTAAAAATTTTAGGAAAAAGTTTTAGTTGGATTATTAAAGTTAATGATCGAAGAAAGATTAGAAATTGGTACAAAATGTTTGATTTAAGAATAAGCAAAAGCTTTAATTATTTAAACTATAAAGCAACCTTAATTTTGGATGGTTTTAATTTATTTAATTGGTTTAATGCGGCTGGTTATTTCAATAGGAAATATGATGCAAATGGAAATCCTTTTTCAGGATGACGGATTGGAGAGGAATGACAGTAATGAGTAAAATGTCATGCTGAACTTGTTTCAGCATCTACTTATTTCAGCATCTAATACTAAATGTCATGCTGAACTCGTTTCAGCATCTACTTGGTTCAGCATACACCACCGAAGTGTCATGCTGAATTTATTT
>CAKZPH010000240.1 GCA_937138605.1 uncultured Ignavibacteriales bacterium | reverse complement strand
TTTAGATCAAATATTCTTCTATTATTATCTTGAATTCTACCCCAGAGTACTGCTGTAGTAATTACTCTCTGGTTAAAGTTCGTCACAATCTGTGTATCAGCCATAAATGGCGTAACTACGGAAATTTTAGCGGCTGTGGCAGCATTTGGTGAACCGGCAGGTCCTGAATATTCTAATAAATATTTTCCTGATAAAGTGTCTGCTAATTGAAATCCATAAGTGGCTGATGGAAGATCAGTGGCAGTATAAACTCTACTAAATCTATTTCCGCTAGGAATAGGAAATTGAAAAGGAGAGATGACCGAGTTGAGCCAAGGATTTGCTCCTGTTTCCACATAAGTTGTGGTTCCTGGCGCATTCCAATGGGGTTCGTCGCCTTGAGATGCATTCATTATAAAGTTATAATTTATACCTTCTCCTCTAACGGGTATGAATGCTTGTGGTTCATTTGGGTCATTGCTATGAATTACCATTGAATCGACTGTTATTTCTTCACCTTTTGGAGAAAATCTCACTGTTAAATGAGTTTTCTCTCCAGGTTGAAGATTAATAGGTAGCGGTGTTACACATAAGAAACGATTTGTAGAGAACGTTACGTTAGAAATAACAAGAGTTGTATCACCAATATTCCAAATTGGAATTCTCTTTTCTGAAAATTGACCCCATTTGAAAGTAGTTTGTGGAAATTCTTCTACTACTCTTATTGTATCAAAAGAAGTAAAATGCCTTCGACCAAATTCAAGGTCAGGACCAGGTCCCGGGCTTCTTAATGCGCGAATTGCATCAACACGCATAAATGCTGGTGTTAATGTATCTGCGCCAATTCGTACCTCTAAACCTTTATCAGCAGCAGGGACTAAGATAACGCCTAATGGCATCCAGCTTCCAGTGGTGGCGGATTGCACGTTGTTTGATTGAATGTTGTAACGGAAGCTATCTGCAACAGTCCCTTCACCAAAACGCTTAAACGTCACATAAGCGTTTGTTGTAGCGTTTCCGGTAAATCCCATATAATGATAAATTAAGTAATGATCTGAAACTGGTATATTTAGATAATAAGTTGCAGAAGCTCCGGTAGGACTTCCAGCAGTATTTGGTGTTCTTCTATGACGTCCACCGTACCAAGTTGCGCCAACATTTGTAAACCAACCATCAGTTTGATTAGGAGTATTTGCATTAGGTCGAACCTCGCAATAAGTAGAATCATCACACAAAATTGTTCCAGGAACAGTTCCTCCAGTGACGTTATCAAATAGATTGTCAACTGTGATATAATTTGCTGGGTCTAAGATTTGTTGTGCCCGCAAAGACAAAAACAACCCAAGGAAAACCAGAGCAAGAAGCGATGCTGTTACTTTTTTGAACATATAACCTCCATTTAATTAGTTTTTTTATAGACATATAAAATTAAAGTATCCGATGGTGGACCAATATAAGATATTTCTACACCAGATCGCATATCTTTTTTTGTACCAATTGGATAAACCAGATAAAATAATCTCAAACTATCAGTATAAGATGGCAAAGTTGAATCAACATATACGTAAGATTTATAATTAGACGCTAAAATTCTATAATTATCTGGATTCTTTTGAGAACGATAAATTTCAAAAAATCTTAAACCGGATGTATCAGGAATAGACCAACTAAATTTGACCGCTTGTCTTTCTGTAAATGTCATGTAAACAGAATCAACTTTAAGATTAGTTACCTTTGGAATTATGCTATAGTGATATGGAGTGATTAAATCTTCTGTTTTTGAGCAACTATTCAATACGAATAAGAAAGTTAAAAGCAAAGAGAAAATTAAGAGCGACTGGTTCATTTAGCACCTACAAAATTAATTGGAACTGAAATCGAAAAAAGTAATGAACGGTTCATTAAATGAAAGTTTGATGAAAATTCTATTGGGCCTTTGTCTTTTGTGAAGAAAAGATAATCAATCATATTCATTGTCCAAATGGCTATAGAAGAGGCAATAAAAATGTTTCTACTTTTCTCGTGAAGTTTTTGCTCACTATGAACGGTTACCATCTGCTGCCAGTAATATTCTGAAAGTGTGTAACGATCAGAGTTTAAGTACTCAAATTCAAGTGATTGAATCCGTTCTCTATTTCCTATAAAATTATTATGAGATACTAGCGTACCAACTAGAGATGAAATAAAAGTAACAGCGAATAAGGCCCCTTTTGTTTTTTGACCAAGGTAGAATTGACCACTGCCAGGAATAAAGATGCTATATACCAAACCAGTTATTCTCCGACTGTCAAATTTCTCAATATCTATAAGGTTATAAAAATTTAATTGGTTATCTTCGGATTTATTATAATCAAGCTCAAAAGAATATTGAGCAGATAAAATATGAACAAAACAAAAAAATGTAAAAAACACATATAATTTTTTCATAATCTCGCTACTTTATTTTATTAAGACAAAACTTTTTACTTGAGACCTACCGGTCGTTTTGAGTTTATAATAGTAAATTCCAGATGAAATATTGTAAAATGAAGAATTAAATTCAACTTCATAAACACCCGGTGCTTGTTCAATGTCAACTAAATTAGCAATTTTTCTTCCAAGAATATCATAAACTGAAAGATTAACTTTATCGGTGAAAAATATTTCGTATTTTATTTTAGTTACTGAGTTAAATGGATTGGGATAATTCTGGTATAAAATTGCGGCAGACGGCAAAATGCCTTTTTCAATAGTTACGTTGGTAGAAACAATATTGGATAAAGTGCTTTCATTATCTACTTTGTCTAAGCTTGAAACAGCGTAATAATAAATTTCAGTCGTATCAGTAATTGTATCAAAGAAAAAAGTATCACTAGAAGCAGTTATCTTATATAAGTGGGATGGATTATTTTGATTTATTGGTTCAGTAGCTCTGAAAATATTATAATATTCAGCCACTTCACCATCACTAGCTCTTTCCGGTTTATTCCACGTTAGAAGAATTCTATCCTGTGAAATCTTTTTAACCACCAAATTAGTTGGTGGATTTGGTGGAACCGGATCTTTCCAAGGCATTGGCGGAATATTTGCTGGATATTTAAAAAGATCGTTACGTAAACTATCCAGATAATTTATTGAACCGACTAAACTTCTGAATCTAAAAAAATTAACCCCCGATCCACCAATCACTCTTGTATATATAATCTGATTTTTAACTTCACTAAATTCACCAAATGTTGGTTCCCCAATTCTGTAAGCTGCAATTCCCATCCATGATTGTCTTCCATACAGATTATTTTTCCACCAGTTTGCAACTTTGTAAAATTCAGGACAGTCAACCATATTCCAATAAATTTGTGGATTATGATAGTCTATATATCCCTTTTGTGCCCAAGCCTTTGGATCAGATCTTAAGTGAGAATACAATGGCCAAACTGAACAATTCAACCCCATTGCTGAGGCAGTATACACTCCAGGTGTTGTAGTTCCAACTTTAACCCAATGTTTATATTTTTTCACACTATCTGAAACCATCTTAACCAATCGTTCAACATTTAATCTAGCAAAATCATCTCTCGGTAAATTCCAGGGATTTCCGTTTGCCGAATCAGTTCGATTTGTAAACCAGTAATTAGAGGCATCACCAAAAAGTAAAACTTCATTACCTAAATCAGTGTAACGAATATAATCAAGATGAATTCCATCAACATTGTAATTTTTAACTATTTCTGTTGCAACATTGGCAATATGGGCACGAACTGCTGGATTTCCAGGATCGAAGAAAAATCCACCATCACTTTTCATTTGACCAGATTGCGTTTTTGCAAACCACTCTCTTTTCCAAATTAACTTTCCACCTGTAGTATCTTTGATTGCTGGATGCCTCGGAAAAGTTATTATGTTAAGATAAGCCGGGAGTGTATCACTTAAAACAAAAAAAACATTAATCCAAGCATGTACTTCAATATTATATTGTTTTGCTCGATTGATTAGTTCAGCAAGTGGATTATAACCAGGGTTTAGTCCAAGATTATTTGGGTCTGTACATGGTGAAAAACAAGTTAAATTAGAAGCCCATGGAATAAAATTAGAATTGTAATAAGCATCACCTCTGGCACTGACCTGAAACACAATAGTATTTATATTCGCACGTCTACATGCGTCTACAATAGCTTGAATTTCATTAAGTTGTGCTTCCACACCTTGAGTTGTAGGAAAATCCAATCTCCCAGCAGTTGCAACCCATACAGCTCTCACTTCTTTTCTTTGTGGAAAAGCAAATTGTAACAGAACAAAAAATAAAATCAGCGATATTTTACTCATAGCTTTTCTTTTCTCTCCATTGCATAAGTCAGAAGATTTAAACCAAAATCTAGAGCTTCTGAATTATCACTTCGTTCGTGCCACATCACCACATAACCTTTGTTAGAAACAACAGCAACTAATTTTCCGTCTAGAAATAATCCATCAATAATATCATTCTTACCAACCTGTGGATTTACATCATCATAACCTTTTGGTAATTGATAGAAATGATTAGGTTTTTTAAATATCTGATGATCAATCGAGATTCTCTTGATTTCGGTTTTCCCTTTCAATCTTGAAGCAATATATTCAAGAATTGTTGTCATCGTTGAATAATAAGGCCAATCATTTGTAACAAAGGCATTATCCATGTAAAATACACTTCCATTAGAAATAGCTTGAGCAATTTTATCAATAATTACACTGCCGATGTCAGGTTTTCCAAAGCCACCAATTAGAACTATCAGATCGGTATTTGAAATATCTAAAGCATCAACATTTGTACGAACGAAATTTGAATTGATTTGATTTTTAGCTTTTGCGTAGCGAACAAGCTCAGGAATTGATTCTGGATAAGGATTCCATGTTTCAAGTGCTTGATATCTCGATTCACTTGAAGTGTATTGCAATTGAACAATATTTAAGATTCTTTCTCTCTTTAAATCAACAGTTTTAGCAGCAATAGTTGTATCAAATAAGCGTACACCTGCAATCCAATTTTTATCCAGTTTAGATTTCTTAAAATAGAAAGAATAATCTGAAAAGACTGACGGTTCATTATTTTCATTGTAACCGAGAATAAACCTTCTTAAAGTAAATTTAATTCTATCAACTGACTCATCCACGGGGTCAAAAACAATAAAACCTTCACGATAGTCACCCGCATAGATTGGTTTACCATAAGTTAACATAGTTCGTCTAACAATTCCCATTCTAGATTCGAAAACATCATCATCAATTCCACTTGCTCCTTTTCTTCTCAAGAAATACTCCTCAATGCTCTGATATTTTGCATCTTTCTTTTCGCGACCATAGGCTCTTAATCTATCCCCACGATCAGTTTCTAGTACAGCCTCTTCTGGTTCAATATTGATTTTTGAACCAGAGTAATTATAAACAGTGACTTTGAATACTGTAAATCTTTGTGGTGTATAACCCCCATCGGGATCGATCCAGTTACCATAAGTATATGGATTTTTAGAGTAAAATCCTCCTTTTGAATCTTCAGGAAATTCGAAATTATTAAGTTGGTAATCGGTCATGTATTTGACTTCTATTTTGAAGTCTTTTTTATCCATAATGATTGTTAAACTATCTTTAGAGAATTTGTAGGTAGTATCGCAAAAAAACGCAGTATTTTCTTTGTCGGGAATGAACATGTATTCCATTCTTTCGGGAGGCATAAAAATATAACGATAAACTGAATCACATCCCGAAAAAAGGATAATGGTAAACATGGTAATTAGTATTAGTATTTTTTTCATCTGTTCAACTCTGCTGCAACTTTTTGTTTATTTTTATCTATTATTCCACCCTTTTGTGTAGAGGCAAAAACAATTATATTAAGACCTAACTGAAATTGTCTGGTATTGTCCTGAGGTCCACCAAAACTTGCTGGATTTTTCAACCAGTCACCCCATGCCCGTGTGTATCCCTTACTCGATAAAAGAACAGCCAGTCTTCCACCAAGAAAAACTCCTTCAAGATACTTGTAACGTTCAGGAACTGGTTTAAGTCTTTGATTTGGATTTGGATTTGCCAGAGCCATACCATTAGGTCGGATGTTATCATCACCAGCTGGGGGTCCATCAAAATCTTCCCAAGCATGATATATTGGATGATTATTTGGAATTCTCTCGAAAACAGCATCAAAACCGAGAGCATCCCGAATAAGTTGTCGTGCCTTTCTATTAAATGAACCAGCTTCGTAAGCAAAAGCATCATCAATGAAAAGGAAGCCACCTTCTCTTAAATATTTCCCGAGATTTTGCGCTTCTTCTTTTGTATAAATTGGTTCGGCTCTGTAGCCCATCATAAATATAATTGGAATATTAAATAACTCTTTTGAATCTAGACGAACACTGCCTTTTAATGTAACTCTAATCTTTGTGTTATTGTTTATAAATTCGGCAAGATTCATCAAAGCTTGTGGAATACAATTCCAAGCGGGTTGATTATTCTCCTCAACTTTACTTCCTCGATACTCAAGTTGATAAAATTCAATAAATCCACTAACATCTTTTTTATCTGAACCCTGATCAATCAAACCACTAAATCTATCTTGAAAATTCATCCAGTCGATTAAATTATCTCTTAATCCACTTACACCCCGTTTAGAAGACATTCTTGTGTTTTCAACTTCCATTTGAATGTTTGGTCCATAAAATTGGGCTTGTTGCGGAGACCAGGTTCTATCAACGTAATCACCAGGCCTACCAAGAGATGCAAGAGCTGAGCCACCATGCGTTACTGCCGTTGTCATAGTTCTTGGCATCGTAGCAAATCGTGACCGTTGTGGCATTAATCTTTGCATAGTTCGTTCTACAACCTTCGGAGCCTTTTGCAATTCTAATTGTTTCTGTAATCTTGGAGCTCTTTGAATAAACTTAACAGTAGTGGGTGGACGTTTTACTTCTTTTATACTTTCCACATATTTAAGGTTAAGAATAATTGGTAATAAATGGAAAAAAAGAGAAATACCAATGAAAATTAAAAGGTGACGACGGTAATATTTTACATAAAACTTTACCTTCTGACTAATTTCGTATCCTGGTATTACAAAAGTTTTAACCGGCATTTACTAATCTCTTCTACTCTTTTACTCTTTTTTCTCTTCCTCTTCTTTGTCTGTTGCAATTGCTAGCTGGTCAATTCCTACAATCTTTGCTGCATCCATCACATCAACCACAAGTCCATGTGGAGTTTTATTATCAGCTTTAATAATGAGTACTTTACTTCCGAAAATGTCTTTCTGTATTCGCAATTGTTCTTCTAAATTATCAAGAGTTACAGGAGTACCATTCAAATCCATCTCACCTTTCTCAGAGATTGTTATACTCAAGTCTTTTTCGGGAGGGGCATCGGAAGTTGCAGCTTGTGGTAAATCAACTTTTAAACCACTTTGCACAGCAAATACAGTCGTAACCATAAAAAATATTAGTAGTTGAAACACGCAATCGATCATCGGGGTCATATCAATTCCCCGTTCCTCCCAGGTTTTTTTTACGCGAGCCATTTTATTTATACCCTAAAGTTTTTAAAACTTCTTCTTCTAATGTTTTTCTTTCTTCATTAGAAATATTTAATTCTATCTGTTTTATTTTCAAAAACTCTTCTTCGTCTTTATTCAGCACTCCATCTCGATATGCGGTTTTTAACATTTCTTTATAAGTAGAAAATCTCGCTAAATCTTTTAGAATTTGATTAACAAAATGATTTGTAAATGGTTCTACATATTTTACAAGTTTCATCGCTCTACGTTTCAAAAAGCTATAACCAATAACTGAAGGAATAGCTACAATCAACCCACCAGCAGTGGTAATTAATGCGACAGAAATTCCTCCGGCTACGACAGCAGGATCACCTTTACCACCTTTGGCTATTTCATCGAAAGACATTATCATCCCAAGAATCGTTCCTAAAAGTCCAATCAATGTAGCAACACTTGCAATTGTATTGACAATAGGTAAGAATTCTTCGAAATACTCTTCGGCAGCTTCATTTCCTGTATCTAGCAATTCGTTCCTCATGTCATGTATGGGTCTTTTTTCTACTATAAGAAAATTAAATCTTTTCAAAATTTTAAGAAAAACATATCCCAACACACCTTTATTTTTTTCGCACCACTCAATAATAGGTTCTACAGTACCATAACGATTTA
>CAKZPH010000239.1 GCA_937138605.1 uncultured Ignavibacteriales bacterium | reverse complement strand
CAATTGAAAAAATAATGATGCCTGCCAGAAACACCCAAATGCTTGTAGAAATAGCAAGTATTGCCATTCCAATAGTTCCTAATGTTATTCCAGTTATCATTGTTGGGAGTGCTTTAGTATTTTTAACAATACTTGATACAATCATTTGTAACAAAATAATTGTTCCTGCGTTAATCACGGTTACGTGCTCAACATCAAAAGTCCAGTTAAAATGAATTCCAAAAAATCTAAAGAAGGAATTAACTGTGTTATTAAGTGAAGAAGCATCAACATAATCCTTAACATACCACAATACAGAATCAAACATTTGAAAATACAGTATCCAGAAACCAGAATAAATAACTATTAACAACACAAAACGAAAATCTTTAAGAACCAGAATCATTCCTTTAAGCACTTCAAAAAGAGATTTGGTGGATTGAGGCCTGAGAGGTTCTTTATAAAGAAAGATTGTAGGCAAAATCATACCGGCTGTACAGATAGCCGATGCAATCATAACTGAATGCCAACCAAAATTATTTTTAAGATAAGGAACTAAAATTAAAGGAAATAAAAATGCTCCAAAATTTATTGACCAGTAAAATATTCCAAAAGCTAAAGTACTATTATTTTCATTTGTAATGCGTGCTATAGTACCAGAAATCATGGGTTTGAAGGCCCCTGCACCAATGCTCATTATTATTAAGCTCGCAAAAACAAGCACATAATCGGTCATTTGACTGGTTAAAAAATATCCAGCACCAAGAAATGCAAATGCAAATATTAGTGTTCTTTTGTAACCAAAACGGTCACCAATAGCACCGGCAACTATTGGAAGAATATAAAGAAGAGGTTGGATTGTGCTTTTAATAACTCCAACGCTTTCTTTCGAAAAGAAGAGATAATCAGTAAAATAAACTGAGAGAATACTCATCATACCATAGTATGAGCCTCGTTCAAAAAACTCAAAAATGATTACAAGCCAAAATTCAAATGTAAAAGATTTAAATGTGGATAGTTTTGATTTAATGTTAATCATAGCAAATCCTTTTAATGTGTTGTGAAAGATGGCTAAAAAATGAATCATTCAACCAGCAAATAGAACGTAATAGACAAATTTCATTTATCATAAAAATGAGTTTGCGTCTATTAAATAAATTAAACTTGGAATTAACATCTTATTGAGTTAACCAAAAGTATTTTTTTATTAGATATTATTACAATTTAAGAAACTTTTGGCTAATTTAATTCAGATATTAAGATTAAGTTCGAATCAAAAACGATCGTTTGTTTCGCTAAAAATTAGTAGTGATGATGATTATGTGCTGCATTTTTTAAATTGAAGAATCAACTTTAGATTGTGTATTCAGTCAATCTATCTCTATTCAAAAATTTTAGTAAAAACTTTATAATCTTAAGTGAAAAAAGTCATAAAACTATAAACTAAAAAAATCTACTAGCTGATCTTTAAATTACACCGCCCGCCTTTTTTAATAAAAATCTCGTTCTTGCTTGCATTAGTTTATTTCATTCACTTCAAAAAGAATAGGTAAATTAAAAACATCACTAAAAACATAGATCAAGTGAATTGTAATAAAAACTCAAAGAAAAACTTTTTAATACGCTTAATCGCAATTTAGAGTGTTAATAGTTTTGTTTAACTTAATTTAATTGAATTGGAGTTCAATCAATATTACTTACTGATTTAATTGAAAAATATTACAAACTAAGTTCAAATTTTTCTCACCCGAAATGAATTTGATATATCTAAAATACAACTTGAACTTTTTAGATCTAATGTATTGAATTATTCGTTGTCAAAAAAAGTAATCATTAATTATTTTGTTTAGTGGCATCTGATTCAGAAAGAGACTTGAAATAACCGGTCAAATTAAATTAAATAAAATACCTGTACTCAAAAATTTATACTAAATAAAAGCATCTAAGTGATAAATAAAACACTTGTTAAAACAACCCATTATCAAAATAAAATGAAGCAAATCATAAAAAAATATTTTTCAAGTTTTTCATAACATTGAACATTCTGATAGTATAGCCTTCATATCCAAATCCCCATAATATGAAGGATACTATCGGGAATAAAAGTTTAATAATTATTCAGGAACCTGGATTTTCATTTTCATTTATAAATATTTTTTTGAATCCCTGAATCCATAAAATAACTAAAGAGATTAATACAAAAGGTATTGTGGATAATAAATGAGTTAGAACAGCATAAGCTAAGCTAATTTGAACATTAAAACCTAAAATCATAGTTAAAACACTTTTACAAAACATATGATAAGAACCAGTTGCACCAGGTATTGGTACCATAATTCCAAAAGTTGTTATGCTCATAATTATTAAACCAAATGCAAAATTTAGATTTTGATATTCCTGCATATTTAACATATATAAACCTAGATATGAACCAAGAGAATAAACAAACCACAAAAGGGGCGAAAAGAGAAAAGTAAAAAAATAATTCCTTTTAGTTTTTAGACTTGCAAATCCTTCAATAATTTTAGAAACTATTTCAGTAGCTCGAACAAAGATTCCCAGACTAAACCGAGAAAAAATTTTTTCAATTACTTGAATTACATTAACTTTATACTTCACGATGGCAAAAAGTAAAGCAAAAGATAATAGCACCAAGGTTAATCCAAAATATAAAGACTTATAAATCCATGGGTATTTATCAGAAAGATCTTTTCCAAACAAAAAAAGAGAAAGAGTTACAGAAAATAGAAGAAAAATCAAGTCAAGAATTCGTTCAATAATAATCGTTCCAAGAGCGGAACTCCTAGAAATCTTTTCAACATGTCCAACGTAAAGTGCCCTTGAAATTTCACCAAATCGAGGCAAGATTACATTTACACCATAACCTATGATAGTAGCATAAAAAAGATTTTTTAGTTCGATGTCTTTCTTAAAAGAATAAAGAATATACTTCCATCTTAAAGCACGTATATATGTACCCAGAAAAACCACGACTACAAAAAGAATCAAATAAAAATAATTAATTCTAAACAACTCATCTTGAATTTCATACAAAGAAACTCCACGAAAAGTGTAAAGCAACAATCCAATACCTAATAGTACGGAGAAAAAATACATTAAAAAGTTTTTGACTTTAATTCGGGAAAGATCAAAGATTGTTTTGTTGCTAGAATTACCTGAAATCGACAACTTTCACTCCCTTAGGAATTTTAAATCTAAATTGCTCTGGATCAATTTTAAGATTTGGTATAAAAGTGTGAATGGTAATAGTGTACTTATTTTGAGCCCAGTCTTCCGTTTCTATTTTTTTAATGAAAGAGTCACTATCAACCCAAATTTTAAAGGACTTATACTGTGAATTTATTTTACTAGGGATAAATGAAATTATTTTTAATATTTCTTTGCCTGAAAATTCTTCACCCTTAAATTCAAGTTTCGATTCCTTTGGTATATAAACAAGTAAATTTTGAGGTGAAAAGAAATTTTCTTCAAAATTGGTAATAATTACTCTTTTCAGGTTTTTTGAATAATTATAGATGGTTTTACCATCTGATACAATGAGATGATTCTTATAATCTAACCTGTAATTATTCTCTTTAGCAAATAATAACTTTCCTTTGACTATTTGTTTCTCTTCAAAGGCTGAGGATTGAATTTCCTGAGTAAAGTTTGCTGAGAAACTCTGAAAAGAACTATATTTCTTTTGAACCTCATCAACAATTCTCTGAGGATCTTGTGATTGCAACAATGATGGTATGAAAATCAAATATGACGTTAAAATTCTAATAAAAAGCAACATACTTATTTAATTCTCTCAAATATCTATTAAAGTTTCTTGCAATTTATAAAAAGTTAGAATAATGGTGAGGAACTATTTAATGCCGTACGTATTTAAAAGTTCTTCGAGCTCTTCTTCAGTCTCAATAAGAACGAGTCTATTCTTCCCGCTTTCTAAAGGGCCTACTACTCCTATATTTTCCAGTTCATCCATTATTCTTGCTGCCCTTGCATAACCAAGTTTAAGTCTCCTCTGAAGAAATGTGACTGATGCAATTTTATTTTTCACAACAATTTTTGCAGCTTCTGCAAACATCTCGTCTATATCATCGACATTACTTCCCTTAGTGCCTTTTTGTGCTTTTACAGATGGTAAAATGTAAGGTGAGTCATAACCAGGCTGCTTTTCTATGAAATTCAGAATACGTTCTATTTCTTCAGAATTTATAAAGGCATTTTGCACCCGAATCATTTCATCATTCATGGTAAAAATCAAGTCGCCATTACCAATAAGTTGTTCCGCACCTGTTGCATCCAAAACCACTATAGAATCAGTTCGTGATGATACTTTGTAAGCAATCCTTGCCGGGAAATTTACCTTGATATTTCCACTTAAGATCTGTGTAGATGGTCTTTGAGTAGCAAATATCAAATGAATTCCAGCAGCGCGAGACATCTGAGCTAATCGCATTACCGAATCTTCAATTTGCTTACTAGCAGTGATGATCAAATCAGCTAATTCATCAACAATCACAACAATATAGGGAAGTTTATGAATCTTTTTGCCCTCTCTTTCAATTTCATTTTGACTCTTAAATTTACTATTGTACTCTTGAATGTTTCGAGCATTTAACAATCCCATCCATTCGTATCTTTTTTCCATTTCAAGTTCAAGAGATTTTAGAACTACTATAGCATCTTCAGGCGAAAAAACTATTTCATTTGATATATCCGGGCAAATAGCCAAATAGTGATTTTTAAGTCTATTATAATGCTTTAAATCTATACGTTTTGGATCAATTATTACAAACTTAACCTTCGCTGGATGCAACTTAAAAATCAAACTATTAATTATTGTATTTAATCCCACACTTTTTCCTGAACCAGTTGAACCTGCTACAAGCAAATGTGGCATTGAAGCAAGATCTTTAATAAAAATCTGTCCCGTTATAGTTTTTCCTATTCCCAGAGGTAATGCATAATTTGAATTAATAAATTCATCAGAGCTAAAAATGTCTTGTAGTAAAACTATATCAGGGCTAACGTTAGGTATTTCAATTCCAACTGTTCCTTTGCCTGGCATAGGTGCAATTATTCGAATGCTATTTGCACGAAGGGCAAGTGTTAAGTCATTTTGTAATCGTGTGATTTCATTAACTTTGATGTGTGGTTTAGGAACAACTTCAAATAATGTTACAACCGGACCTGGAGTAATTGAAATCTGCTGTATCTCAACTCCAAATATGGATAATTTTTCAATGAGTTGTTTTGCTTTTTCATTTAACTCTGCTTGACGCCCTTGATTAACTTTAGCCCGAGAACTAAAAGAATCCAATAAATGTACATTAGGTAACTCAAATTTCAGTGAGTCATCCCATGGTTGAAGTACATTCATTCGTTGAGAGGAATTATCAGTTAATTTTTTACTATCTGTCCCAGTTGAAATAGTTTGATTTGGAACTAATGCACTCTGTTTTGATCCGTTTATTTTGACATGTGCTGGTTGGTCATCTTCAATGTTGTTTAGTTCAGTTACTAAGTCTTTACTTCCGACATTATTTTTATCAATTACAATAAGTGGCTTTGAAGTTGAAATATTTTGAGTTGAAGTACGATTTGAACCTAACATTGATTGTTTTCTAGTCTTTCCTATATCAGAAGTTTTAATGAAAATGTTTTCAATTCTTTTCAAAATCTCAACAATTAAAAATTTTAATTTAGTGTGTAAAGTTTGCAGTATCTTATCCAGTTCTAATTTTAGTAACAAAGTCAAGAAGATAAAAATCAAAACAAAAATGATTATCAACCCACCAGCAGAACCAATTAATCTTATTGTTACATTACCCAGAAAATAACCGACCTCACCATAATACTCTTTGTGCATAGAAAAATAATCAATTGAAGTAGAAAGGATGCCAAAAAGGGTAGAAAATAAAAGTGCAAAAATTATTATAAACAATGTATTATAAAGAGTGACCTTGTAATTTTTTGATCTTCGAGCAATCTGGATACCCCAATACATAGTAACAATACAAATCGAAATAGAAAAATACCCAAGAAAATTATTAACCAGAGCATTGGCAACCAAAGCTCCCAATAATCCATAAGAATTATTCACTTTTGACGCATAATAAGAAATGGAAGAATTACTATCCATTATCAAAAATATGTCTTTCATTTTAATATGTTGAATGTAAGAATAATCAGATGGGTCATAATGTATTAAGAACAAAGAACACATAAACCCAAAGACAAAAATTACTATACCGAAAATAGTAACCTTTGTTCTGTAGGGAATTAAAAAATCACTTGCATCAATATTATTTTCAGTCACTCTTTTTCTTCTTTTCATTGTAATACTGAAACTGTATTATTTAAATAAATTGCCAATAGTTCCAATGAATCTATGTTAGAGATAAAATCAATGTCCATTTCAAATCCATTTGCAATTAAAATTTTGCCGTGCTCTGTTTTTTTTAAGGCAGAGTTAAAGTTTGCTTTAGTACTTTTATAAACTACGAGTGCAGTTCTTCCTGCATCGTTCAGTTCAACTTTTACATTGTTCTGAATTATCTTATAAATTAATAACCCAGCACAAAGTGCATCTGATTCATCATAACAACCATTCCTACCCGAACAAATTAAATACCATTCATCAGCAATTTCAATCATTTTTTTAGCAACGACGCTTACATTGAGTGATGATACAATTAAAACGTTTTTTGAGTGCTTGACTTCATCAAAAACTTTTGTCCCATTAGTAGTAGTTAAAATAATTTTTTTTCCCGATACTACTTTTTCAGTATACTCTAATGGTGAATTACCTAAATCAAATCCTTCTATTACTTTTGTATTTCTTTCTCCACAAAGTAAATAAGTTGTTCGTTCAAGATTTTTAGAAATCTTAACAGCTTCTTCAACTGATGAAACTGGAAAAATTCCATTCGCACCATTTGAAAGAGCTGTAACCATTGTAGAAGTAGCACGTAGAATATCAATAATAACGACATTCTTACCAGTAAAAAAATCATCCTTCTTATCTCTTAATAGGAATATCACATTGATTTTCATTTTTGTACAAACGGTGTTTTCGTTAGTTTAGCTTTTAATCTTTTACCACGATTATCGATTTCAAAAAGCTTACTTTCGTCGATAAAATTAACATTAAAGTAACCAAGACCAATTGGCTTATTCAAAAAAGGTGATAAAGTTCCACTTGTTACGAAACCTATTTTGATAGAATCATAAAAGATTTCATTTCCGTGCCGAGGAATTCCTTTTTCAATAAGTTCAAAACCTAAAAGTTTTCTCTTGATCCCTGCTTGTTTAATTTTCATTAAAGCATCTTTTCCAATAAAACCTTCTTTATCGAGTTTTGTAATCCATTCAAGACCAGCTTCAAGTGGATTTGTATTTTCATTAATATCATTTCCATATAAACAATATGCCATTTCAAGTCGGAGATTATCGCGAGCACCAAGCCCACATGCTTTTATATCAAACTTCTTACCTTCTTCAAAAATTGCATTCCAAACTTTTTCAGCAGTAGCTTCATCACCGGTCAAGTAAATTTCATAGCCAAGTTCGCCGGTGTAACCTGTTCTTGAAACTATCGCGTCTACACCTCCCACTTTTGTTATTTCAAAGGAATAATATTTTAAATTGTTAATGTCAATTTCAACTAAGTTTTTTAAAGTTTCTGCTGATTTTGGTCCTTGTACAGCAATTAATGTGTAATCATCACTTTTATCATCAATAAATACATCTCCGAACTTATTTTGAAGCAACCATTTCAAATCTTTATCTTTATTAGAAGCATTTACAACAAGCATGAACTCCTGTTCAAATAAATAAACGAGTAAATCATCAACAATTCCACCATTTTCATAACACATAGCGGAATATTGGGCTTTACCTGATTTAAGTTTTGACGCATCATTAATTGTAACTTTTTGAACGAAATTAAGAGCATCTTTTCCACTTATAAAAATTTCACCCATATGGGAAACATCAAAAACACCAACACCATTTCTTACTGAAAGATGTTCTTCAACTATTGAAGTGTAGTAAACTGGCATTTGGAAGCCCGCAAATTCAACTAGTTTAGCATTTAATTTTTTGTGAATTGAGTTTAGCTTTGTATATTTCATAAACTTCCTTTCTGCTTAGAGCTTGAGGAGAAAGGAAGCTCTGCTAACCTTTCTCCTCGAACCGTCTTGACCATTAGTTGTGCTCTAAGCTTCATAAATTTACTCTATTTTTTAATATTCTAACTTTTTGTATTTCAATAGATTATCAGTTTCATATTAAGTAATTTCTTAAATAGGTGCAAGCATTAAAATAATGTTTTAATCGTAAAAAATCTTTTGTAAAAAATTACACTATTAAGTAAAATTTTCATTTGCTGATAGGGTTTTGGTGTTAAATGAAGATTAAGAAGAGACACTCTAGCTTGTCAAAATTAACTTAATATTCAACAGTTATATCCTTTTCTGTTAATGGGTCAATAAAGCGAAATTCATCTACTCTCAAAGAGACGTCCAATTCAACTTTGAGTTTAATTCGATATTTTATTTTCCAACGAATGTAACGCGGGATGAAACCTCGCAATATTTCGTTCTCCATAAATGGGTTAATTTTTAAGGTTACCTGTGGAAAGAATTTACCAATCCTAAATTTTCTCAGCCAATTTTCTATGCTTCTAATTAAACTTTGCTTTGAAATTAAAACGCCTGTTCCACCACAAGTTGGACAAACATCAGTTGTTCGTTGAAATAAACTTTTTCTAACCCTTTGTCGTGTTATCTGTACCAGGCCAAACTCAGTCATTGGAAGTATGGAAACCTTGGCGCGATCTTTTTTGAACTCTTTCTTTAATTCATCGAAGACTTTTTTACGATTTTTTTCTTCCTCTAAATCAATAAAGTCAATGATAATAATACCACCAATATCACGAAGTCTCACTTGTCGACAAATTTCTCTGGCAGCTTCAAGATCAATTTTTAAAGAATTTAATTCCTGATGAACCGAAGCTGCATACTTTCCAGTATTTACATCTATAACTGTCATTGCTTCTGTCTGATCAATCACTATATGACCTCCACTTGGCAACGGTACCTTTCTAGATACGACAATACGAAGTTGCGGTTCAATTCCAAACGCATCAAAAATCGGCTCTTTTCCTTTATATAATTCCAATCGATTCTCCATTTCAGGATGGACCTCGCTTAAGTAATCCTTTAGCTGTTTGTAAATTTTCTTTGAATCCACAAAGATTTTCGTTACTTGATGGTTAAATAAATCACGAATCACACTGGAAGTTGTACTTGCATCTTTATAGATTAGAGCAGGTGCGTTTTCTGTTTTGATAGCTTGTTCTATTTCTTTCCACTTCTCAATCAATCGATTTAATTCGTCGGCAATAGTTTCTACATCTTCATTGGCTGCAACTGTTCGTATAATAGCACCAAAACCCTCCGGTATAACTGAACGAACAATTTTTCTTAATCGGCGTCTTTTTCGGGGATCTACAATTTTACGGGAAACTCCTATTTTATTATCAAAAGGTAATAAAACCAGAAATCTTCCTGGCAAAGTTATTCTAGTTGTAACTCTAAAACCCTTATTGCCAACTGGTTCTTTTGTAACTTGAACAATAATTTCTTTACCTTTCTCAATCTTCGGTAATCCTGGAACTAATCTTTGATAATTTTTGAATTTTGAGAGATCATTGATTTTATTGTCTAATTCCTCGTCTTCTTCCTCTTCCAAATCAACATCAACATCCTCATCACCTATTAAAGCATTCAATTCTTCAATTTTAGGATCGATATCTGAAAAATGAAGAAATGCATCTTGTTTATGCCCCAGATCAATAAAAGCGGCTTTAATTCCTGGAATTACTTTGGCAATTTTTCCTAAATAAATATCCCCAACCGATCTTTGTGAATCGGCTTGTTCAACAAAGTATTCGGTTAGTAACCCATCCTCTGTAATAGCAATACGTGTTTCGTCGGGATTTACATTTATAATAATCTCTTTTTTCATAAATGAACAAAAAACTCCATTTAGTTTTTTTACGATTGTAAAAATGAAAAACTCTTTTTAATGAAAACACCATTATGATTAATGTAAAGTATTGTTTTAATAGCTGGATTATAAAAAATTCATTCCAAGCAATATTTTTTGCTTTGATAAACTGATTTGCCCTGAATAAAAAAACGCTTGAAAAATTTAAATTGAGTTGCCTAAATTCAAATTCGATACTAATTATTTTTTTAATAATAGGAAAAAATAAATTCAAAGACTTATTCAGCGAAAACTCTACGATTTTGAGAAAATTCGACTTTTTCAAGAAAACACCATGAATATTTTCAAACAGGAAGGTTAACCATCGAATTAAAATGAAGTTTTAGTAAATATGATTGCGTCAAAAAATTCTGTCCAACTCGGCTAACCTCCAGTTATGAAAATTAATTGTTTATCTATTCGTTCTGGTAGTTTTAGTTTCAGTTTGATTAATTAATACCTTTCGACTGAATACCAAGCGTCCATTATCTTCTATTTTAATCAGTTTTACATCAATTTGATCGCCTACTTTGAAGTAATCTTCTACACGATTAATTTTTTTGTGATCTATTTGCGATATATGAATTAATCCTTCAATACCAGGAGCAATTTCAACGAAAGCACCAAAATCAACGATTCTTTTTACCGTCGCTTTATAAACTTTGCCAATTTCAGGAGGTTCAGTCATTAATTTTATTCGTGTTTTCGCTTCTTCACCACCTTCGGGAGTGTCAGCAGCTATAAAGACAACTCCATCTTCCTCAATTGCAATTTCAGTTTTCGTATCACGTTGAATTGCTTGAATTGTCTTGCCGCCTGGACCAATAACTGCACCGATCATTTCGACAGGAATTTTTATTTGTGATAAGTGAGGCGCATATTTAGATATTTGTGATCTTGGTGCAGAAATAGTTTCGTTCATTTTTGATAAGATAAATAGCCTACCTTCTCTTGCTTGTTTTAATGCTTCATGTATTATCTCATAACTTATGCCTTTAACCTTAATATCCATCTGAAATCCAGTAATACCATCGTTCGTACCAGCGACCTTAAAATCCATATCCCCTAAATGATCTTCATCACCGAGAATATCACTTAATATTTTGTACTTATCACCTTCTAAAATCAATCCCATCGCAATTCCAGCTACAGCCTTTTTAATGTGAACTCCGCCATCCATCAAAGCAAGTGAGCCAGCACAAACAGTAGCCATTGATGACGATCCATTTGATTCAAGAATGTCTGAAACAATACGAATTGTATAAGGAAACTCGTCTTCCTTTGGAAGCAGATTTTTTAGTGAACGTTCAGCTAAATTTCCATGACCAATTTCTCTTCTACCTGGACCTGTATATCTTCCAATTTCGCCTACACTAAATGCCGGGAAATTGTAGTGAAGCATAAATCTTTTCGACGTCTCTGAAGGTAAAAGTCCTTCAACTAATTGCTGGTCAAATTTTGTCCCGAGTGTTAAAGTTGTTAAACTTTGTGTTTCTCCACGAGTGAAAAGAGCTGAACCATGCGTTCTTGGAAGCAAACCAACTTCACAATAAATAGGACGAATTTCGTTTGGACGACGTCCATCAAGTCTAATATCCTCATCTAATATCATCTTTCGCATTAAATGCCTCTCAAGATCATGAAAAGCATTTTTAATCAATAATTCTAGTTCAGGATATTTTATCTTTAGTGCCTCTAAAGCTTCTTGATAGATTTTCTTTAAGTTTCTTCGTCTGATCTCTTTTGGAGCTGGAGTATGAATAACTTCATTTATTTTGTCATAGCAAAGTTCTTTAATTTCATTGATGATATTTGCTTCCTCAGGGTACTGGGGAACATCCATTTTAGGTTGACCAATTTCCTGTACTAATTCTTTTTGAAAAGCGACAAGTTGTTTTATGTACTTATGACCAAATTTAATTGCCTCAAGCATTATTTCTTCAGAAACCTCCTTCGCCTCTCCCTCCACCATCAAAATCGAATCTTCAGTCCCAGCCACAACAATTTCCAATCTACTTTCTTCAATTTCTTTGTATGTCGGGTTCACAATGAATTCATCATTCACAAGGCATACACGAACTTCCCCGATAGGACCTTCAAATGGAATATCGGAAATGGATAATGCTGCTGAGGCACCAACAGCTCCAAGAACATCAGGATCGTGCTCCTGGTCAGAAGAATATACCTGAATGACAATCTGAGTTTCGTTCATATAGTTTTTGGGAAATAACGGTCGAATAGGTCGATCTATCAATCTTGCTGAAAGTATCTCTTTTTCAGTTGGCTTGCCTTCTCTCTTAATAAAACCGCCGGGTATCTTACCTATGGCCGAATATTTCTCTCGATATTCTACTGATAAAGGCAGAAAGTCTTGTCCGGCAATTAATTCTTCATTAGCCACCGCAATAGCTAGTACTTTAGTATCGCCATAACTGACCATCACTGCACCATTTGCCTGACGAGCATATTTCCCAGCTTCTAAAGAGAAAGTTTTGCCGTTTAATTCGATCTCTTTAACTACATTCATAATCAATTACCATTTTACTTTCTTAAGTTTAATTCTTCAATAATTCTTCTATATCGATTAATATCTTTTTTCATTAAGTAGTTTAAGAGTCTTCTTCTTTTACCAACCATTTTAATCAAGCCACGACGGGAATGATTATCCTTCTTATGTTCTTCAAAATGCTGTGATAGTTCGTTTATTCTTGCTGTTAGAATAGCAATTTGTACTTCAGGAAGTCCAGTGTTCTTTTCACTGCCACCATACCTGAGAACAATTTCTTTTTTTTGCTCTTTCGTTAACATATTGTCTTACTCCTCTCTTTTATTAAACATTCAAATGTTAAAGTTTTAGTTTAATCATTAATAATTTTTGAGTTTCGAATTAAAATACAAAATGATTTTCAAGAAAATCTACGTTCGTTAAAATTCACCAAATTAAATCAGTTCAAGAATTTTTTACAATCAATTCTGACAAGTCACATCATTAAAACTATAAATTTTTGAAACGAAAATTCATTTTACAATAAAAACTGATAAACTTTCTTTCAACAAATAAATCAATGAACGTTAATCTGTGAAAACTCGTAACGATTCAATTCTATTAAAACAAAATTCTTTATCTTTTAACAACTGATTTCTCAATTCTTCAATGGAATCAAATTTTTTTTCATCTCTTATTCGATCTATAAATCTAACAGCAATAGGTTCGTCGTATATTTCTTCATTGAAATAGAAGATATGAACTTCCATAATTAACTCGTTAGCATTATTAACGGTCGGTCTCGTTCCAATATTCATCATTCCATAATATTGATTTTTTCGAACATCAACTTCCACCAGATAAACACCTCTCGCAGGTATTAATTTGTGAATATCATCCGATATTATGTTTGCCGTTGGAAAACCAATTCTTTTTCCTCTCTGATCACCTCTAATTACCTTACCTCTAATTTCATATTTTTTACCTAACATTTTAGTTGCATTTTCAATATCCCCTGATAACAAGGCATGACGTATTTTTGTACTACTAATTTTGGAATCACCAAAATTTAGAGGATTAACTTCAATAACTTTAAAGTTATGAACTGGTGCCAGTTTTTTTAATGCACTTGCATTACCTTCACGATTTTTTCCAAAGTGATGATCTTTTCCAATAATAATTGTATGCAATCCAATTTTGTTTATTAAAATTTTTTCAATAAAATCCTTGAAGTTAAGTTCAGCAAATTCACGAGTGAAATTTATAACTAATACATTTTGTATCATAAGTAACTTAAAATACAATAACTTTTGTTCGAGTGTAGACAAAATTTTAATGTTATTTGATTTTGCTAAAACGATTTGTGGATGAGGATGAAATGTAATTACGAGATTTCTACAAGAATCTTCAACTGATTTGAATATCATCTCATTTATAATTTTCTGATGTCCTAAGTGTACACCATCAAAAGTTCCAACAGTCAGACATGTTTTTTCGTCTCTTAGGATATCTTCAATATTATAAAAGACATTCATTAATTCTTACTTTCCTTAGATAATCTAATTAACTCATTAACTGTTATGGCATCTTCAATCCTGAACTCGCCGATTGCCGTTCTTTCCAACTCATACAAAAAAGCTCCGCAACCTAATGAATCTCCAAGATCATTCGCTAAAGATCTTGCATAAGTACCTTTTGAACATCTCACAACGAAATCGGCAAGTGGAGGTTCATAATTAAAAATTTCAAAAGATTCAATAAAAGCTTTTCTTGGTTTAAGATTTACTTCCTTTCCTTTACGAGCAAGTTCATATGCCCGTTTGCCATTAATCCATACCGCTGAATGTACAGGGGGTATTTGTTCGATCTCACCAACAAATTTTTTTGCAGTTTCTCTGATTAACCCCAAAGACAAGTACGAAATGTCATTCGTTCCATTCGAATCATTGAATGATTCTCTATCCATAGTGGGAGTCTTTTTTCCAAAGTAAATTTTTCCGCGATATTCTTTTAAAAGATTTTGAAACTCATGAATTTTTTTCGTCATTTTACCTGTGCAGAGAATTAAAAGGCCGGTTGCCAAAGGATCAAGAGTTCCTGCATGACCAACTTTTTTTGTTTTTAATATCTTTTTAATTTTATCAACAACCTTGTAAGATGTCCAATCGATTGGTTTATTCATCAATATCACCACACCTTCATTAAAATCAAAACCTCTTAAATCAGTCGTTTTCTTCGTTATAATTTTCATGAATTTTTTTTATCAATCGATTTATATTTTCAACATAATCTAGAGTATCGTCTATGTAAAATGAGATTTCAGGTACTCTTCTAATTTTCAATCTACCAGCCAATTTAGACCTGAAATGTCCTTTCGCATTGTTAAGATGTTCAAGGGTGACTTGTCGTCGTTCTTTGTCCATTACTGAAACATACACTTTCGCTTTATTCAAGTCACCAGAAACTTTCACAGTTGTAACAGTTACAAATCCTAAAGAAGGATCATTTGTTTCTCGGAGAAGAATTAAGCTTAATTCTTTTTTTATAATTTCAGCAACTTTTTCAGTTCTTATTGACATTTTCAAGAGTTCTCTGTTTTTCGACTACATGATAGGCTTCAATAATATCCCCAACTTTTATATCATTAAAGTTAGCAATTTTAATTCCGCACTCTTTATTTGCCTCAACCTCACGAACATCGTCTTTAAACCTTTTTAAGCTCTCAATTTCACCATCAAAAATCTGAATACCATCTCTTACAATTTTAACTTTACTATTTCTTTGAATCTTACCATCTTTAACGTAACAACCTGCTATTGTGCCAACCTTAGCAATCTTAAAGACTTCTCTAACTTCAACTATTGCAGTAACTTCTTCACTGATTTCCGGTGGTAGTAATCCAATAATTGCGTTTTTCACATCATTAATAACATCATAAATTATGTTGTACAATCTGATTTCAATTTGATCCTTTTCGGCCAATTTCCTTGCTTCAAGATTTGGTCTAACATTAAAACCAATAATAATCGCATTTGATGCTGAGGCTAAGAGCACATCAGCTTCAGTTATAGGACCAACGGCTTTATGAATTATATTTATTTTCACTTCATCGTTGGATAGCTTATATAATGCATCAGAAATAGCTTCGACGGAACCATCCACATCACCTTTAACAATAATGCGTAAATTTTTGTATTCGCCAAATTTTATCCCTTTTGAAATATCCTCAAGCGAAAGACGTCGTCCCATTCTATAGTCCTGTTCACGCTTTATTTGCTTTCTCTTATTAGCAATTTCACGAGCTAGCTTTTCAGATTCTAAGACTACAAACTCATCGCCAGCTTGCGGCATTTCATCAAAACCTAAGACCTGAACAGGAGTTGATGGCAGTGCTTCAGTGAGTTTATGTCCTCTTTCATCAAACATAGCGCGAATACGACCATATGCTACTCCAGCGACTAATGGATCATTAATTTTAAGTGTTCCTTTTAATATTAATAAATTTGCAACAATTCCACGGCCCTTTTCAAGTTTAACTTCAATTACATAACCACGAGCCAGACGATCTGGATTAGCTTTTAGATCAAGTAATTCAGCTTCAATTAGAATTTTTTCTAGAAGCACATCAACATTCTTTCCTGTTTTAGCTGATATTTCAACTGATTGATAACGTCCACCATATTCTTCGACCAGAACATTTTTTTCTGATAGTTGTTGTCTAACCTTTTCAGGATTAGCTGTGGGTTTATCAATTTTATTGATTGCAACAATAATTGGTACTCCCGCCGCTTGTGCGTGATTGATAGCTTCAACTGTTTGAGGCATTACCGCATCATCTGCAGCAACAACTAACACAACTATATCTGTAACTTTGGCACCTCGAGCACGCATTGCAGTAAAAGCTTCGTGGCCAGGTGTGTCTAAAAACGTAATTTGATTTCCACCAGGTAACTCAACTTTATATGCACCAATATGTTGTGTAATTCCTCCTGCTTCACCAGCAACAATTTGAGAATTCCTTAAATAATCAAGTAATGTTGTTTTACCATGGTCAACATGACCCATTATTGTTACTATTGGCGGTCGTTTTTTGAGCTTCTCTTCCGGATCTGGTTGATCTTCTATTATTGTTGAAACATGCTCATCCTGAAATTCAACATTGTAGCCAAAATTATCTGCTACAATTTGAATAATATCCTTTTCCAACCTTTGATTAATAGAAGCCATTATTCCATAACCGAACAAATTTTTTATAATATCTGAAGATGAAACATTTAATAGATTTGAAAGCTCACCAACTGTGATAAATTCCGAAACTCGGAGCGTTGATTTTTCTTGCTCTAATAATTCTTCTTGTTTCTTTAATTCCTCTAGTTTTTCTTTTTTCTTTTTCTTTCTTAAAGATGCTCTAACTGATAGTGCAGATTCATCCATCGATTCTAAAGTTCTACGTATAGTAGTCT
The DNA here is from genome assembly GCA_937138605.1 of uncultured Ignavibacteriales bacterium. GTDB lineage: Bacteria > Bacteroidota > Ignavibacteria > Ch128b > Ch128b > CAKZPH01. The sequence continues at coordinate 7,573 of CAKZPH010000239.1, read as the reverse complement.
CTATTTCTTTCTCATCAAATTCTTTAAGCTTACTTTTTTTGACCTTTTTTACCTTGACTAGCTCTTCCTGTTGTACCTGTTTTTTCTTAATTAATTCGCGTAACTGTTTCTTTTTTGGTTTTTTCTTTTTCTTCTTCTCTGTTTCCTCTTCTTCCTGTATAGAGACTTTTACCTTAACCTTCTCAGCTATTTCTTCTTCACTTATTTCTTCAGACAATTCTTCGGTTTTTTCGAGATCAATCTTACCAAGAACTTTTATACCCTTAACCTTTTCTTTAATTTCATCTAGGGTTGTTTTAGCTCTTTCAGTGGTCCGTGTTTGCTTAATATTTTGTATATCAGTTGTTGGTAGATCCTGAGTGACATCTAAAGTCTCAGGTAAGGTTTCGGTAACTTCTACTAAAGATTTCTCTTCGATTTCTTCGATTATTTTCTCTGCAGATTGCTCAACTACTTCAATATCTTGAGAAATAACTTCGGATGTAACTGGTGCTTCTTTGAATATTTTTTCAGCAAGAACTGGTTCTTCAGTTTCTTCTACGGCAGTTGCAACTGGTTCAGTATCTTTTCCAATAACGTCGACAAGCTTCTTCTCACGTCTTTTTGGTTTTTCAACTTTTTCTTTCTTCTGTTCATCCACTTTTGATTTAAATGCTTCTAATTTTTTCTGTCGTATTTCCTCACTTTGTTTCTCTTTTTTGAATTTATCCAAAATAAGCTTGTAAATATCTTCATCCACTTTTGATGCGGGACTCTTTACAGCAACCTTCGTTTCTTTGTTGATAAATTCAATAATGCGCTCCGCTGCAATGTTCAGCTCTTTGGCAATTTTGAATACTTGATATGTTTTTGTACCTTCTGACATAAATATCCTGAGTAATTTTATTCTTCAAATCCTTCTTTCAAGATAGTGAAAATTTCCGCCACTTTTTCATCGTCAAATCCTTCAATTTCTTTTATCTTATTCATACCCGCTTTAAGTACATCAATAGCGGTATCATATCCCGCTTCAATCAATTTCTGATAAACTTCTTCTCCTAGTTCTTGCTTAAAGTCAATTAATTCAATATCTACTTCATACTCTTCAATCGGTTTTTCTTCACGAATGACGTCTATATCCATACCAATCAATTTTCCAACTAATCTAATATTTTGACCTCCGCGACCAACAATCAAAGAAACTTGATCTGCATCAGCCCAAATTATCACTTTTTTATTTGCATGATCAATTTCAACTTTCTTTATTTTCGCTGGAGCAAAAGCTCTCTTTAAGAAAACTTCAATATCGTCACCCCAGTGAATTACGTCTATATTTTCATTATTCAACTCTTTTACAATTGAATGAATTCTAACGCCTTTCATTCCTACACATGCCCCAACAGGATCAACTCTATCATCATTTGAAACAACTGCAACTTTTGCTCTTTCGCCTGGTTCACGAGCAATTGCTTTTATTTCAACAACCCCATCATAAATCTCAGGAATTTCCATCTCAAATAAACGCGCAAGAAACAAGTTATCAGCTCTTGAAATAATTATCTTAGGTCCTTTAGATTCTTTCCGAACTTCTTTAACAATTGCACGAATTACATCACCTTTGCGATATTTTTCTTTGGGAATTTGTTCTTCTCTTGGTAAAATTAGTTCGTTTTTATTGTGATTCACAAGAATTTCATCTTTTCTAATTTGATAAATATCACCAACGATAATCTCACCAATTTTATGAGAATATTCACGATATGTAATTTCTTTTTCTATATCTCTCAATTTTTGACTTAGTGTTTGCTTAGCCAGATTTATTAGTCTCCTTCCAAAAATTTGACCAAATGATTTAACATCGATTTCCTCAGGATAGTAATCGCCTATTTCAAACTCTTCATCAGTTTTTTTCCTTACTTCTTCAATTGATATTTCTCTACTTGGGTCTTTAACTTTGTCAACAATTACCCTCTCAAGAAATATTTCAATTTCTCCTCTTTCAGGATTCACTATTATTTCAAATTGTGCGTTTGAACCATATTTTTTTCTCATTAAAATTGAAAAGACATCTTCAAAAATACTTACTAAAATATCCCGGTCAATTTTTTTGTCCTTTACCATTGTAGTAAAGGCTTCCACTATTTCCTGATTCATAGTTTCCTCTTTATTTAAATTTGAGTAAAGTTCTCGCTTTTATAATATCTAAAAATTTTATCTCGCGAATTCTACCGTTTTCATCAAAAATTAATAAATCATCAATTACATCCTTAAGAATCATATCTCTTGTCTCAATCTTTTCATCATCAACCTTAAAAGTAACAGAAAAATGTCTTTCTTTATGTTTTGAAAATTGTCTAAGGAATTTAAGAGGTCTATCAACTCCCGGTGATGAAATTTCTATCTGATCATTTTCTGAAACAAGTCCTTGCTGAGCAAGAAAAAATTCCAAGTCTTTACTAATCTTCATACAATCTTCATGGGTAACATAAGTATCTTTATCCACAAAGAATACAAATTTCTTCGCATTTTTTATTTTAGAATATGAAAGATCCACCAAGAAAGCCTCATTTTTCCTTAGAATTGGCTCTATAGCCATTTTAATTTTTTCTAAAAGCTCGTTCATAGTATAATAAAAAAAATTGCCCGATAATGGGCAATACTTAAAGCAAAAATATAATTTATTAATAAGTTTTACAAGGTTAATTAATAAAAACGTTTTACAGCCTAATTATAAAAGAAAAGTCCTGCCCAAATTAAATAGACAGGACTTAGATTTCTTATTGTTGGATAATTTTATATTTTTATGTTGAGTGAAGCACTAACGGAGTTATACTTGGCAAGACTATAGTCAACACTTATCCCTAAAAGTAAGAGCTTCAATGTAGCTCCAATTGTAAGCCTTGAACTATTTTCACCTTCAAGACCATATTTAATTGTATTTTTTACTGATCCGGTTGGTGAATCATACGTTACGTCGTAAGCCACATCTATATTAGAACTCTCAAAGGAGAATCCAGCGTATGGCTCGATATTTAATGCACCGGGACCAAATCTTTTTGAAGCAAAGACTCCAAACATCGATGCGCTGGTCTTAAATATTTTTCCAACTTCAAGTGATTGAGTGAAATAACCTAATGAAACATTTACTGGCAATTTTACAGGTAACCATACTGTTGGATTATGCTGAATGCCAAAACCGAAATATTTGAATTTACCAAGATCCTTACTTATTTCAATTTCAGGCAACATTCTAAGTGCAATTTGAGTGCCGAAAACTGTGCCAAGTGTAACTTGTGGCGCGATAAGTGGTAATGCTGGTAACTCCTCAAGATATCCGGTTACGGGTAAAGTTATTGACTTAGAACCAAGAGTCCGACCTTGAATTACTGCACCCGGGAACAAAACTTTAACTGAGTCCTTATTCGATCCAACTATAGTTGGACCAGAAATAGAAACAGTGAAATCCCTGGTTATGATTTCATTCTTAATACTTTCTCTCGGTGAACCAGTAATGTCACTAGGAATTAATTGCTCAGCCTGAGCAGCATTAAATCTGAATTTACCACTTGAAGAAAAAGTTTTGTTCTGGTCGCCAAATAATGTTGCCATAACAACTAAACCAACATTAATATCAATACCGAATTTTACTGGACGTGGGGCGCTCCTGACCCAACCAGAGTTAAGATTTGCACCAAATGCGGATGAAATAGGTGCAACGTATGCTTTACTGGCATCACCAGTAATTTTCCCTAATGTTTCTTCGAGGTTCTGTGCGTTAGCACCCGTAAAAACGAAAAGGAAAAGGACAAAAAATGTTAGTAGGTTTTTCATGCTACCTCCGATTGTTTGTTTTTGTTTGTGTTGTGATTTTGAAAACATAAAATTTAACTATTTTTAATCGACAAAATATGAGAAAAAATTTGATATAAATTAGTCATTTGTCGTATTTTGTTTGTAATAATTTACTTACAAAAAAAATCAACATCTATCCAAAATTTTTAAACTCAATTAACAAATTAAGATATTATGTTTTTCAAAGGTTATGTAGCTATTATAAATCATCATTTGAAATTTTGATAGGAGTTTTTGTATTTAATCTAGCTTGAAGTAAGTTTCTCATTCCCGGTATCACTTCAGAAATTTCAGAATGATTAAATACAAATGACAAAACAGAATAATCAATATTAAAGGGTGTTATACTTTTCATCTAATTTGAAGAAAGGTTGGAGTAACTCATTAACATTAAGAAATTAAATGTTTATTTTTAAATGAACTATAATTATCCTCATCAAAAGTTGTATTTTCATCAAACTTTTCAGCTAACAATCCAAATTGTAATGGCATCCCTGCAATTATACTATAACCATTTTCGTAATCTTTCAACATAATAGAATAAAGAGCAACTTGATTTATGACATTAAATAAAATTTGAATTGTGTTGCCCAGGTTATTCTTCAACATAAAATTAAACTCTGGTTCTGACTTATATGTAATGAGTGAAATACTTCAAATTTTAATCCTATCGTGTTTTATGAATTCTTACATTGTTTCAATACATTCAACCTTTCCAGTATGATTTAACTTCGCACCGTGTAGCAGATAGATGTCGATTTAATCACCTTTTAACCTCTTTTGATTTTTATAATTGTGTTTAGAATATATTTCGTTGAATAACTTAATTTTACGGTGCTATTTTCAATTAATACGCGGTCAACTTTAGTTACGATGATTAAATTTCCTTTTTGTTCTGAAATCATCTTCACTATTTATTTCCTCACCATGTACTAAACCGTAAAAATCTGCAGGATCAATAAAGTTTAGTCTCAATTCATTGGTTTTTTCAACACTTACATTAATTCATTATTGTCTACTTTCCCCAACCAATAGGGACTTTACCTGCCATTGAAGATCTACCAATTGCCATAGCTCTAAATCCAATTTCGGAAATTTCTAAGCCATTCTTACCTAGTTTTCAATAATTCATACTACCTTAAAAATCTATTTAACCAATCATGTACTTCTTTGTACCAATAAATTGAATTTTGTGGTTGTTGAATCCAGTGATTTTCATCGGGGAAATAAACCAGTCTTGCTGGGATTCCTTTGCCTTTTAAGACTCCATACAATTCTAATCCCTGGGTTACAACAACTCTATAATCTTTTTCTCCATGAATTATAAGAATGGGCGTTTCAAAATTGTGAGCATAAAATGCAGGATTCCACTTATTTATATTTTCATATCTACCTTGCCAGGGTGCCCCGTCATAATTTTTAACTCTATCATAAGTTAAATCACTAGCAAATTGCCCCATTAAGTTATAGACACCTGCATGACTTATCAAAGCTTTGAACCGATTTGTATTTCCTCCAATAAAATTGACTAAATAACCTCCATAACTTCCACCTGCCGCTGCTATTCTCGTTGAATCAATAAATGAAAATTTGCTGATCAAAAAGTCAGTAGCTTTCATTATATCCGTAAAGGGTTTATCACCATGAGCTCCAACTATTGATTTACCAAAATTCTTTCCAAAACTGGTGGAGCCATGGAAGTTTACCATTGCAATAAAATAATTAGGAGAAGCAAACAACTGAGCATTCCAACGATAGTGGAAATCGTCTCCAAATGTTTGATGTGGTCCTCCATGAATCAAATGAACAAGTGGGTATTTTTTATATGGATCGAAGTCGGGTGGATATATAATAAACATCTGAACAGAATCATCATTAGCTCCAATAAAATAATGTTCCTCCACTCTTCCGAATTTTATCTGGCTTAAAATGTCATCATTAAAACGAGAAATTTTTTTGTTCGTTTTTGTTTTGATATCAAATTCATAAATCTCTGCTGGTTCTGAAAGAGAGTTTTTTAAGTAATAGATTTTACCTGAAGTTATATTAACCGAGCTTATTGATCCGCCCTGAATAACTTTTTCAAGCTTTTTTTTCTTTAGATTGTAAAAAAATAAACATACCTTTGCGCGTTCTTCCGCTAACATATAAACATTATCCCAATCTAGTCCCTGAGTAAACCCAAAAAACGATAAATCGTATGTTTCCGTAAGATTTTTTATTTCGCCGGTGATCAAGTCATATTTCATCAATCTCATATTATCTGCAGAGTAATCAGGATCGAACCGGCTTCCAAAAAAGAGATATCTTCCGTCTTTTGAAAAGTATGGGGAGCCATCTTCTTCTGGATTGTTTTTTGTGACATTTATTATTTTTTCAGGTTCATCGACATTAAGTAAAAATACATCAAAATTAAGTGAATCATAAGGCGGTTCTGTATTATTTGCGACAAAACTTACCCATTTGCCATCAGGTGAAACTGCATAAGTAATTCCACCATCAAGATTAAAAATTCTCTTCGAACCTTTTGTTAAATCTGTAAGCGAGTTAGTTTGTAAATCCAACATATATAATCTAGTTACAAATCCATCAGTAAGCCACGAATCCCAATATCGATAAAGCCTATCTTCCGTTACTTTTGCTGTAACTTTTTTCTCTTTTCTACTTTTTAATTCTTTTTTCAGCCCTTCAAAATCATTTTCGAATTCAGGTAAAACTTTTGACGTAAAGAAAATCTTCTTCCCATCTTCCGAAAATTTCGGATTAGATATTCCCAAGGGCATTTCATAGAGAAGTTGAGCTTCGCCACCATCAATATCTATCTTATATAGTTGAGAATAATCACCTTCTCTCTTTGAAATGAATGCAATGGTTTTATTATTGGAATGCCAACCTGGAGAATTGTCAGAACCAGGATGTGTTGTAAGTCGCCTAACAGAATAATTTAATAAGTCAATTAACCATAAATCGCTATTTGATTTGTTCTCTTGAATGTTTGTTTCAGTTACTACAAAACAACCATATTTGCCATTGGGAGAAACGGTTAAACTAGAAAGTCTTTTAAGCTTCCACAGGTCCTCTGCGGTTATTGGTCGTTTATTTTGTGCATAGATTGTTATATTTTGAGTTTGTAAAAAAATCAAAAAGAATATGATAATTAATATCATGGCATCCTCACTAATTTTAATTATTGTTCAAATATATGAATGAACTAAACTTATTAAAAGATTTATTAATTCTCTTAGCTTTTGCAATTCCAATAATTTATTTATTTAACAAACTGGATTTACCTTCAATATTTGGATTCATTGTAACTGGAATCATCATTGGTCCAAATTTTCTTCGATTGATAAAAAGTAATGAAGGAATTGCTCATCTATCTGAAATTGGAATAGCACTCCTATTATTCTCAGTGGGAATAGAAATTTCTTTCAATAACTTCATTAAAAACTTTAGAGAAGTGTTATTTGTTGGAGGACTTCAAGTTATAGCTACAATTTTAATAGGATTCGTAATTGGATTAAACTTTAATTATTCAGTTCAACAATCAATCTTCATTGGATTTTTAATTACTCATTCAAGCACTGCTATTATACTTAAAATGCTAAGTGATAGAGATGAATTAGATACACCACATGGGAAACTGGCTGTAGGTACACTTGTTTTTCAAGATTTAATAGTTCTTCCGATGCTTCTTTTAATACCTATTCTAGGTTTTGCGCACGAAGCAACATTTAGTGAT
>CAKZPH010000238.1 GCA_937138605.1 uncultured Ignavibacteriales bacterium | reverse complement strand
AGAAAGATTCTTATCATCCCTAAATTGTACCTCATTTTTACTTGCTAATTAACTCAATCTTCGACGAGACTACTTCTTTTAAAATTTCTTTTATTGATAGTTCAGATTTACTTAAGAATGTTGAAGGATAAATTCCAATCCAGACGATTAACACTATTATTGGGACAAGTAATCCAATTTCTCTTTTATTTAAATCCTTTAAATCTTTGTTGTGAGGATTTTCTAACTTTCCAAAAATTACTCTTTGGTACATCCAGAGTAGGTAAACAGCTGCAAAAATTACTCCTGTTGCAGCAAAAACCGTGTACCAGTAACTATTCAGAACACTGGATTTGAAAGTTCCAAGTAAAATTAAAAATTCACCAATAAAACCATTTAGCCCGGGTAGTCCAATTGAACTAAGGGAAACGATTAATAAAATGGTAGCATAAATAGGAACTACTCGTGCTAACCCACCAAATTCGGAGATCATTCTAGTATGACGTTTATCGTAAATCATACCAACAAGTAAGAACAAGGCTCCTGTTGAAAGACCATGATTAATCATTTGAATTAATGCACCTTGTTGACTTTCAAGAGTAAAAGCAAATATCCCGAGTACAACAAAGCCTAAGTGACTTACAGAACTATATGCAATCAATTTTTTCATATCCGGTTGTACCATTGCCACAAGTGCACCATAAATTATTCCAATAATAGCAATTATGCTCATAGTAGGCGCAAGTTCAATTGAAATTTGCGGGAAAAGAGTTAGAGAAAATCTTAATAATCCGTAGGTGCCCATTTTCAGTAAAACTCCAGCAAGAATTACGCTACCCGCAGTTGGAGCCTCGACATGTGCGTCGGGCAACCATGTGTGAAATGGAAAGAGTGGAACTTTAATTGCAAAACTAACTGTGAAGGCTATAAACATTATGAGTTGTGTAGAATGCGGAAGGTTTAAAGCTACTTTTTTGAGTAATAAATAGTCTGTAGTAAAATAACCTAGTTGATCCATTGCCGAAACACCGAGTGCAATGATAGCAACGAGCATCAATAGACTTCCAAACATTGTATAAAGGAAAAACTTTACTGCGGCATAAATTCTATTTTCACCGCCCCAAATACCAATTATAAAGTACATAGGAATTAACATTGCTTCCCAGAATATATAAAAGAGGAACAAATCCAAGGAAGCAAAAACACCAATCATTCCCGTTTCGAGTACAAGAAAGAAAAAAAGATATTCTTTTAAGTTATGTGTTATATTTTCCCAAGATGATAATAAAGCGATTGGTGTAATGAAGGTAGTAAGCAAAATTAAAAGTAATGAAATACCGTCAATTCCAATGTGATAACTTATATTAAGACCTTTTATCCAATCGAATTTAGTTATGAACTGAAACCCAAGTTGATTTTCTCTGTACTCAAAGAAGAGGAACAAAGACAATAAGAATGTTATGAGTGAAATAATAATAGCAGAATACTTTAAGAGATTCTTCTTTTCTTTGTTTATAAAAAGTAGTATTAAAGAGCCAAATAAAGGAAAAAAAATAACTGTTGAAAGCAGATATGGTTTTATTGTCATCATATTAACAACATGAAAATTATGAGTATTATTCCGAATATCATTATAAGAGCGTAAAATTGAGTAACGCCCGTTTGAATTTTTCTTATAAGACCACCAATTTCAATAAAAAACTCGCCCACTGAGTTTATAAAACCATCAACAAGTTTCACATCGCTAAATTTCCATAAAATTCTTTCAGAGCCTTTCACAATTGGCTCTACAAATAAAAGGTCATAAACCTTATCCACATAATATTTGTTGAAAAGCAGATTATAAAGCTTTCCAAATTTTGTCACTAACCAATCAATAGGTTTAATATTTTCTAAATAGACATAACGTGCTAAGAATATTCCTGATAAAGCGACTATAACTGAAATTATCATTAAAACAATTTCGGTAGAATGTGTATAAAGTGGTACATTAAAGAGGTAAGTCTCAGAGGGTTCATATACAGGTTTCAACCAATTGTAAAAGAAATTTCCACTTTCGCCAACAAATACTTTTGGCATTCCAACAAAACCACCAATTATTGACAATATAGCCAGAATAATTAAAGGAATTGTCATAATTTTAGGTGACTCGTGTGGATGAATGTGGGAAGGATATCTACTTTTATTTTCAAAAGTGAGATTAAACAATCTAAAGACATAAAACGCCGTCATAAAAGCAGTTATTAATCCGATTACAAAAAGAAAAGAATGACCATGAGCGAAAGTTTCCCATAAAATTTCATCCTTGGAGAAAAATCCAGATAGCGGTGGTATTCCTGCAATTGCAAGTGATGCGATTAAAAAAGTTTTATAGGTAACTGGTAAGTGATTTTTCAGTCCGCCCATATTTTTAATATTTTGCTCTTCATGTAAAGCATGAATAACTGAACCAGCACCAAGGAATAGGAGAGCTTTGAAAAATGCATGAGTCATTAAATGAAAAATGGAAGCAGTAAAAGCACCAACACCAGCAGCCAAAAACATGTATCCAAGTTGACTAATAGTTGAATAAGCTAGGATTTTTTTAATATCGTTTTGCACTAGTCCCATGGATGCGGCAAAAATTGCTGTTGCTGCACCAATTGCTGCAATTACCATCATTGTAATTTCAGACTGAACAAAAAGTACTGACGCACGAGAAACCATGTATACTCCCGCGGTGACCATCGTTGCGGCGTGAATCAATGCTGAAACAGGTGTAGGACCGGCCATTGCATCAGGCAACCAAACATAAAGTGGAATTTGAGCAGATTTACCAGTCGCTCCAAGGAAAAGTAGTAATGTTATCAAAGTTGCTGTGGCTTCTGGTAACGGTACTTTTTCAGCAATTGTAAAAACTTCATTGAAATTTAGACTTCCGAATGTCTTGTAAATTAAAAACATCCCAAGTAAAAATCCGAAATCCCCTATTCGATTAACTATAAAAGCTTTTTTTGCTGCATCGGCAGTAGTGCTTCCATTGAATTTTCTATCATACCAAAATCCAATCAACAAATATGAACATAGTCCAACACCTTCCCAGCCCAGGAACATTAAAACGAAGTTATCAGCGAGAACGAGATTCATCATCATAAAAATGAATAAATTTAGGTATGCAAAAAATCTCCAGAAGCCTTTATCACCTTGCATATAACCAATACTATAAACATGAATCAAAAATCCAACTCCGGTTACTACTAATGCCAGTACTAATGATAAAGGATCAACAAGATAAGCAAACGATACATTGAATGATTCGATGGAAATCCATTGAAATATTGGAACAATAATTTTCCTCTCTGCAACATTTAAACCAGTGACTTCAAAAAATGATAATAATGACACAAGAAATGATAAACCAACAAAACCACTCCCAATCCAACCAATAACTTTTTCGTTTTTAATTTTATATCCAATTAAGCCATTTATTAAAAATCCAATTAAAGGAAAGAGAACAGCAAAATAGATATGTTGAGTAATCATTTTACCACTTCAAAATGTTAATTTCATCTATATTGATTGTTAATTTATTGCGGAATAATGCAATTATTATGGCAAGACCAATGGCTACTTCTGCGGCTGCCACGGCCATAACAAAAAAAACAAAAACTTGTCCACTTGAATCACCAAAAAAAGATGCAAAGGCAATGAAACTTAAATTCACCGCGTTTAACATCATCTCAATGCACATGAAAACTATTATAGCATTCCGTCGAGTGAGAACACCAATTACTCCAATTGAAAAAAATGCAGCGCTAAGTATTAAATAAAAACTTAATGGAATCATTCTATTTTCCTCTTTGCTAGAAAAATTGACCCAATGATTGCTACTAGTAGCAAGAAAGAAGCTATTTCAAATGGAATGAGATATGTTGTAAAAAGTGCTTCACCAATATTTTGAATCGAGCCCGCATCAATTGAATCAGGTGATTTTTTAATATCTATATCATTTTTTGCTTTAACTAAGAAGAAAACAGCAAACTGCAAGAAAAGAACTACACCTAGAATGAAGGAAACTATTTTTCTGATATTAAAGTTATCTACCAGAGCCTGTTCATTTTGTAGATTTAGTAACATTATCACAAACACAAAAAGAACCATTATCGCGCCAGCATATACAAGAATCTGAAGTACTGCAATAAATTGTGCATTCAGTAATAAATATAGACCAGCTAACGCCATAAAATGTAAAATAAGAAGCAATGCCGAGTATACAGGATTTTTTTGAAGGACTAATAAAATAGCCGATGCAATTCCAATAGTTGCTAGAATTGCGAATGCTACGATTTCAATATTCATAATATGTTTTATGTCTCCGAATTAAGGTGTATTTCTGTAGATCATTCTTGGGAAAGGGATGGTTTCACGAACATGGTCAAGTCCACAAATCCAAGCAACAGTTCTTTCAATACCAAGTCCAAATCCAGAATGTGGAACAGAACCAAATCTTCTTAAATCGAGATACCATTCGAAGGCTTCGCGTGGTAGATTGTTTTCTTCGATTCTTTTTACTAAAGTTTCATAATCATCTTCTCTCTGGCTTCCTCCAATGATTTCTCCATAACCTTCAGGAGCTAGCATATCAACAGCAAGGGCATAACGTTCATCAAGAGGATCGCGTTTCATATAAAAAGCCTTTATCTGCGCTGGATAGTGATGAATCATAATAGGTCTATCAAATTGCGAAGAGAGAACTGTTTCATCAGTACCACCAAAATCGTTACCCCACTCAAAATCAACTCCATTTTTTCGTAAAATTTCAACTGCTTCATCATAATGAATTCTGGGGAATGGCCTCTTTACATTTTCTAATTTTGATAAGTCCCTTTCTAAGTATCTTAATTCCTTTTCATTTTTTTTAATAACCGTCTGAACAATATATTCAACAAATTCCTCTGCTAAATCCATATCGTCTTTTAAATCAGCAAAAGCAACTTCAGGTTCGACCATCCAGAATTCTGTTAA
>CAKZPH010000237.1 GCA_937138605.1 uncultured Ignavibacteriales bacterium | reverse complement strand
CAATTGTCATAAGAATTATCAATCCACCAATGACTGCAAAGAAACTAGGTTTTTCACCGTGACCAAGATAAACCCAAACAGGATTCATCACAGGTTCAATCATAGCAATTAAGCCAGCTTCTACACCTTCAATTCGTTTTATTGCGTAAGTAAATATTGAATAAGCAAATCCAATTTGAACAATTCCTAAGTAAGAAATCATTAAAAAATCCTTTGTAGTAATTGAAAAATCGTCAACACCTGAAAAACAAATGATAGGTATTAAAATGTTTCCAACAAAAATAGAAGGTAGTCGAAACTTTTCATTTGATTTTTTTATGCCCAGTAAAAAGCCCGCAAAACAAAGTCCCGAACATAAGGCAATCAAGTTACCTTCCATATGAGAGGGAGAAATTTTTCCAACGAAGAACAAAGACATACCTACAAAAGCAGTCAATACAGCAATTACATTAATTTTTGTCAACTTTGTTTTTAAGATTAAAGGTTCCAGTATTAAAACATAAATGGGAGCTGTGTATTGAAGAAAAATTGCATTTGCTGCGGTTGTCATCTTGGTTGCCATGACAAATAAAATTAAAATGCCGGCATAGAAAAAAGCATTTATAAAAATTGCTAAGTTTAATCTTAAAACTTTTCTGTTGAAGAGTACTAATAAAGTTAAGGCAGTAAAGATGGATCTGTAAAATGAAAGAGTAAGCGCATCGACTGAGATTAACTTGATGAAGAGTCCACCGGTACTCCAGAGTAAAGCTGCAAGTATAATCGCAAAAACTCCTTTTTGATGCTCAGTAAATAAAGAAAATTTTTGAGTTGTAAATAATTTAATCCTTTTAATCATATTCATGTAAATACTTGTTTGGTTTTGGTGAAGATTAATTGTTATGCTCTGAGTAAAGGATAAGAAAGGGAGTCAAAAAATACAACTTTACCTGATTGAACTTAATAATCATGGTGAATTCATTAATTGGTAATAGAAACTGTATAAATCAAAAATAAGATTCTATTATTTTTTGGCTGATGTATAGTTTTCTAAGTCATAATAAATAATTTTTTCCGGCATTGGAAGTTTTACAATTTCCACTCCTGATTCTTGAAAGAATTTCACTCCCAGTGAGTCATGATATTCAGAAAACACGACGACTCGAACTATTCCTGCTGTAATCAAAGCTTTTGCGCAATTTGTGCAGGGCATATTTGTAACATAGGCGGTTGCACCTTTCACATTCACACCATGATTTGCTGCTTGAATCAAGGCATTGATTTCGGCATGAATAGTTCTGACGCAATGATTGTCCACAATCAAACAACCTACATCATCACAGTGTGGTTGACCCGGTAACGAGCCATTATAACCAGTAGCAAGAACGTATTTATCTTTCACAAGAACACAACCAACATGCATACGTGGACAAGTTGAACGTTCTGATGCAAGCATGGCAAGTTTTAGGAAATATTCGTCCCACGTTGGTCGTTTTCTATGCTCCATTTTTATTCCAAAGTTTAATTAGACAAATTTAATTAATTACTTTTTGTTCTTATAAATCACTGACCAGTAGAAGCAATTTTCATTCAAATCTATCCTGCAAAAACGTCAAAAGTTTTTCTTATATTTATATTTACTTTTAATTAAAACAAATTAAGCTGGTCAAAAATGTGTGGAATCTGTGGAGTTATTAGCTTTAAAGTTCCAGTCGATGAACAAGTTTTAATAAGAATGCAAGATGAGATGATTCATCGTGGACCTGATGATAAAGGATCGTATATAAACGATGAACGAAAAGTGGGATTTGGTTTTAGAAGGTTAGCCATTATCGATTTAACGCCTGCCGCAAATCAACCTATGTGCAACTCTGACGGAACGATCTGGATTGTATTTAATGGAGAAATTTATAATCACTTAGAGATTAGAAAAGAATTAGAAACACTTGGTTATAAATACAAATCAAGAAGTGACACTGAAACGATAATTTATGCTTATCAGGAATTTGGTATTGATTTTATTCATAAACTTAATGGAATGTTTGCTATTGCAATCTGGGATGAGAGAATTAAAACTTTAATTGCGTATCGTGATAGAATTGGTAAGAAGCCTTTTTACTATACTTTCACAAATAACAAATTCATTTTTGCATCGGAAATAAAAGCAATTCTAAAACATCCTGATGTTAAAAAAGAAATAGATTACGATGCGTTATCTCACTATTTAACTTTCTTAATTCCGCCTTCACCGAACACAATTTTTAAGGAAATAAAAAAATTACCAGCAGGACACAGATTAATTCTTAACATAGACGGAAATTATAAGATTGAGGAGTATTATGACGTTTTAAGTGAAAAGAATGAAGAATTAATTTATGATGAAATTGAAATTAAGTCGAAAATAGTCTCATTGCTAAGGCAATCAATAAAAGACAGAATGATAAGTGATGTTCCATTTGGGGTTTTCTTAAGTGGCGGAATTGATTCATCAACAAATGTTGCATTAATGGCAGAAATAATGGACAGACCTGTAGACACTTTTTCAGTGGGATATAAAGATATTGATGAATATAATGAGTTTGATTATTCACGAAAGCTAGCAGGGATCTTTAAAACAAATCATCACGAAATTTTAATTAATGCACAAGACGCTTTAGAGTTTTTTCCGAAGTTAGTTTATCATCAGGATGAACCAATAGCAGATCCGGTTTGTATTCCACTTTATTTTGTTTCAAAACTTGCCCGTGATAACGGAACAATTGTTGTGCAGGTTGGTGAAGGTAGTGATGAGCAATTTGCAGGTTACAACTGGATACTTCGTGAATTAAAAATTGCACGACTCAACCAAAATTTATTAAAAAATTTTCCAAAAATTTCTTTGAAAGTTCTTTATTCCCTAACCAGTAATATTTTAAGAAAATTAGGTAAATACCTTGAGTTAGATTACTTAAGAAGAATAAAAGATAAACAAGAAACTTATTGGGGTGGTGCTGTAAATTTTACAAACGAACATAAAAAATTTTTACTCAACTTTAATTCGGTCGATTCTTACGATGCATTAAAGAAGATTTACGAAAAATATGAATCAAAAAGTTCTGTGAATGACATCCTTCGTAAAATGATATATCTTGAGTTTAAAAATCGATTGCCTGAATTGTTACTTATGAGAGTTGATAAAATATCAATGGCCACTTCAGTTGAATCACGTGTGCCATTTCTAGATTATCGATTGGTAGAATTTTCTTTCAGAATCCCATCTTCCATTAAAATTAAAAACAATATCACAAAATACATTCTGAAAAAATCAGTCGAAGGAATAATTCCAAATGAAATAATTTATCGTCGAAAGCAAGGATTTGCTGCTCCGATGCACAAGTGGTTAAGGAATGATCTGGCTAAATTTTCAAGACATTATCTCTTAAATTCAAAAATTCACACGTTAAATCTTTTTAATAAAGATTTCATAAAGTTTTTAGTAGACTCACCACTTGCTGATAGATATGATTACGTCCATAACACCTGGAATTTATTAAATCTTTTTATGTGGTACGATTACTGGTTCGAAGGAAAATTAGTTGACTGATGGATTATATTGAAAAAATAAAATTGTTAAATCTTACTAAAACAGCGAAACAAACTATTGCACTATATCTTGCCCAGATTGGGACAATGTTTTTTGGATTTTTGTTTACCGTCTTAAATGCACGCTTACTGTCTAAATTTGAATTTGGTTCTTTGAATTTTTATGTGCAGGTCTTAATGACTATTGCACTGTTTTTTGAATTTGGTTACTTCACTGCTGGTTCGAGATTAATTGCATTGGAAAAAAATTATGCAAAAGAAAGAGAGTTCGTTGGTGCACTTTATTTCTTAGGATTGGTTATCTCGATTGGTTATGTTTTTACACTCTTAGTTTTGTCTTTTTTTGTGGATGATATATTTAAGTCTTCCGTAAAGAATTTAATTTTAATTGGTCTAATTCCATCCATTGCTTTTCCATTTCAATTTTTAATACAATTGGTTTTTCAGGGAAGTAATGAAATTCTAAAACTTTCGGTTTACACTCTATTTCCAAGAATGCTTTATTTCTTTTTCATTGGCTTTGCTTTTCTGTTAAACTTTTTCAGTCTCAGTGTGAGTTCATTATCATACGTTCTTTCTTTTTTTGTCGCAACTCTCTTTACAATTTTAATCTCAAAACCGAAGTTCACCGCGTTAAAAGAAAATCTTAAAAAGATTTTTTATGAAACCAAGACATATGGTATTAAAGTTTACTTTGGCAGAATAGCTGGAATGTTGGGTTATCAATCGAACGTTCTTCTCATACAATATTTTGCTGCGGAAATTCAAGTTGCTAATTATTCGCTTGTTAATTTTTTCACCACACCAATTTCCGTGTTCAGTCGATCCCTTTGTACTTCTCTCTTTAAAGGTTTTGCATACCAGGAAAAGATACCGAAACGAGTTTTCAAGATTAACTTCTTATGGCTTTTTTTATCAAGTGCACTCTATCTTATAATAGGTGGTTTTATTCTAGAATTACTTTTTTCAAAAAAATATGCTGAAGCAATCCCCTTGATTCTACCACTTATTGGTGCAAATTTTTTCATTGGCGCTTTTCAACCTTATAATTTTTACTTGAGTGCTAAAGGTGAGGGGAATTATTTGAGAAATACAGCTATAGTTTATTCACTTTTAGCTATTATTCTTAATCTAATATTCATACCAATTTATGGTGCAATGGGCGCGGCGTATGCAACTTTTGCTTCTATCATTATAAATTTTCTTTTACATCGTCATTACTACAAAAAAATATTGGAGAGAAAATGATAA
>CAKZPH010000236.1 GCA_937138605.1 uncultured Ignavibacteriales bacterium | reverse complement strand
TCATAGAATACTGGCAGAACAATCTATAGATGCAACTATGAATCTTAATTAACAGCGGCATACAAATGGCTGATCAAAACCGTGTATGTATTAACATACATAATTTTATCACAAGTAAAAGAAAAGCTTTTAAAACTGAAGATTTGCATGAAAGTATGAAAGGCTTAATAAGGAAGTTAGACTATCAATTAATGGAGTTTATTTCAAAGTCAGATTCTAGCGGAATACTCACTTTTATAGACAGAAAGTTACTAAGCATTGATGTCTTTAACAGAATTGTTATTTATTTGGAATACTTTCATACAATATTTAAGAATGTTTCTGTTGAAATTGAAATACTGGAACCAAAGGAAAATATAAAATATAAGAGAGAGGTAGAACTCAAAGTTCTTGAGTTATTTTTAGACTAAAAAATTTTAAGCTTACGAAACACAAAAGCATCGCTCTTTGTAAAGAAACTAGATACCCCCCTGATGGATTTTCCGGTTTTGGATTATCTTTTAATGAACAATTAGTTCATCAATTCTAAATGAATTTACTGAGAGAAGAGTTTCTATTTTTGCATCGTTGACAATGGCTAAAATTTATAATTAACCAAAAAAAGCCCCGGTCAAGATTACCGGGGCTTTTCATTCTCACACTTCAATTCTAAATCTTAATCAAATAAAAATTAGATACAACAATTTTTAATTACAGTATAATTCAAGTTCAACTAATTCACAAATAATATGCTCAACAACTAAATGACCTTCTTGAATTCGTTGTGTATTTTCAGAAGGTACACGAATCAAAACATCACACATATTAAACATTTTACCACCAGTTAAACCCGTTAATCCGAGAACATGCATTTTTTTGCTTCTAGCTACTTCGATAGCACGAATTATATTTGGTGAATTACCACTTGTAGATATTGCCCAAAGAACATCTCCTTCGTTACCTAATCCTTCCACATTTCTCGCAAAAACATTTTCGTAACCAATATCATTTCCTCCCGCTGTTAGATTTGAACTATCTGTAGTCAAAGCAATTGCAGGCAAAGCAGGCCTCTTAATTTGATGATTCAATCGAATCATTAATTCAGTTGCAATATGTTGACAATCAGCTGCGCTTCCTCCATTACCTACCAAAAGAAGTTTCTTACCATTTTTATAAGCACTTACGATCAAATCAATAGCTCGTATTATTTCAAGTTCACAATTTTCAATTATTTCTTTTTTTAACTTTGAGCTCTCAAGAAGTGATTCTCGAATATATTTTGATTTTTCCATTCAAACCTCGTAGGACTTTTTTAATTTATAATGTACTGCATCAGTGAAGGCTTTCAATTGATCGTAGTTTTCGTGATTATCAAAAAAATTACCCACAACTACAATTTTTGCACCTGCATCAACTTTCTTTCTAGCAACCTCGGGTGAACGAATTCCTCCTCCTACAATTACTGGAATTGAACAAAACTTAGTTACAAAGTAAATCATTTCTTCGGGTACTGTAAGTTCTGCACCACTACCTGCTTCTAAATAGATTAATTTCATACCTAAAAATTCACCTGCTAAAGCATGAGCCATAGCTAGTTCTGGCTTATGTCTTGGTATCGGTTTACTATTGCTCATAAATTCGGCAGTTGTAGTTTTACCAGATTCAACAAGAATATATCCAGTTGAAATTGGTTCAAGATTAATTTTTTTAATTA
>CAKZPH010000235.1 GCA_937138605.1 uncultured Ignavibacteriales bacterium | reverse complement strand
TGTTTCGAATTAAAACGATTAGAGCAAAAAATTAGCTTTTTACCGTCCCGACTGAACATAGGGAATCCATCAAAGGTATCACTAAAGGTAATTTGTTCCAGACCTGTTCCGTCAGTGTTAATCATATAAAGATTAAATACGCGTTTATTTTTGCTATTTACATTGGAACAAAAAATAATTCGTTTTCCATCCGGGTGAAAAAACGGAGCGAAATTTGCTGCACCATTATTCGTAATTTGTTTGATATTTTTTCCATCGGCATCTGCAACAAAAATTTCAAGATTTGTTGGTCTAACCAGTCCATAGTTAACGAGTTCTTCATAGTCCGAAAGTTCTCTTTCTGTCTTCGGTCGACTTGCACGAAAAACTATTTGTTTTCCGTCCCATGAAAAAAAGGCACCACCATCATAACCCTTCTCATAAGTTATTCTTTTAACTTCACTTCCATCAAGATTCATTGTATAAAGCTCAGGATCACCATCTCTTGTAGATGTAAATATTATTTTATCTCCAGTTGGTGATACTGTTGCTTCCGCATCATAACCTTTTTCACACGTCAATTGACGTATTATCTTGCCGTTAAGATCTGCAACAAATAAATCAAAACTATCATACAACTTCCAAACATAGCCCTTTGACCTATCGGGATGTGGTGGACAATTTTTATCATAATGATGTGTTGAGGCATATAAAATTAAACTATCACCGGGTAAAAAATATGCGCATGTAGTTCTTCCTAATCCAGTTGATATTAATTTTTGTTCTTTGCCATCAATGTTCATTAAAAATATTTGATCGCATTTTATTTCATCACGGGTTGATTGGTAAACAATTAGATTTTCGTTAAAAGAAAAATAAGCTTCAGCATTCTCTCCGCCATGTGTTAGTCTTCTTATGTTTTTTAGTCTTTTTTCTTCTGGATAACGATATAATTCCTCATTAACATTTGTTTGAGAAAATAAGTACGAAGCGCCACTACTAATTAGAATAAAAAAAATAATGATCATTTTTATAATCATTGTACTCCTCAATTATAATTATTCAAATTTAGCAAATTAGAGTTTCAAAGTAATGGTAATAATATTTACATAATTTCGTATCTTAGTTCTCAAATTTGATTTTTATAAACAATAAAAGTTAGTTAAATAATTTTCGGATTTTGTTATGCCAAAAATTATAGGTACATATCAAGTAGTTCCGGTAATTCCTGAAAAAATATCTGGATTGAAAGACTTAGCCTATAATTTATTGTGGTCATGGAATCCTGATCTTTTTGATCTGTTCAGGAGAATTGATGAAGATTTATGGGAAAATACTCACCATAATCCAGTAATGATGTTAGGTTTAATTTCTCAGCAAAGATTAGATGAGCTTGCTGAAGATAGTGGTTTTGTTTCACACTATTTACGTGCATTAAACAAATTAAACGAATACTTATCTAAAGAAACCTGGTTTCATAAAAATTATGGTAGAAATAATAAACACGTCTATGCGTATTTTTCCATGGAATATGGAATTACTGATTGCTTAAAATTCTATTCTGGAGGTCTTGGAGTTTTAGCAGGTGATACTTTGAAATCCGCCAGTGACCTTGGGCTTCCGTTAGTCGGTATTGGCATTGCGTATAAAGAAGGTTATTTTCAACAATATTTAAACGCTGAGGGATGGCAACTAGAGACTTATCCCATTAATGATTTTTACAATTTACCGATGTCTCTTGTGCAAGACAGTGAAGGTAAAACATTAAAAGTTTCTATTGATTTTCCAGATTGTGAAGTAAAATGTCAGGTTTGGCAAGTTCAAGTTGGTAGAATTTCGTTATTCATGCTAGATGCAAACGTTCCTGAGAATCCGGAAAAATTTAGAAGAATAACTGATGGTTTATATAGAGGTACAATTGAAACAAGAATTCAACAAGAGATTATCTTGGGAGTTGGTGGTATTCGGGCATTGAGAGCTATGGGATACTGTCCCGAAGTCTGCCACATGAATGAAGGACATAGTGCCTTTCTTTCAATTGAGAAAATTAGAATTTTAATGAGAGAAAATAATCTCTCGTTCGAAGAAGCTATGCAAGTTGGTTATATGACCAACGTTTTTACTACACACACTCCCGTTCCTGCAGGAATTGATATTTTTTCTGGGGAGCTAATAGAAAAATACTTTAAACACATTCGAGAAGAGTTAGGTTTGAGCTACGAACAATTTATGGAACTCGGTAATTTGTATTTACGGAAAAGTGATTCATTTAACATGGCACATCTTGCGATAAGAATGAGTGGTTATATTAATGGTGTTAGTAAACTACATAGTCAAGTATCAAAGAAAATGTGGTCTATTGGTTGGAAAGATGTTCCAATTGATGAAATTTCAATTAAATCTATTACGAATGGAGTTCATCTTCAATCTTACTTATCACATGATATGATTATGTTGTTCGATAGATACTTAGGTGAAGATTGGGTTGACTCATTAGATGACGCTGACCTTTGGAGGAAAATTGACAAAATTCCCGACATAGAGCTATGGAGAACTCATGAAAGAAGGCGAGAAAGACTTGTTAATTTTGCTAGGGAAAATTTAAAACGCCAATTAATTAGGCAAGGTGCACCCATATCAGAAGTGCAAAAAGCAAATGAAGTACTTGATCCTAAGGCATTAACTATTGGATTTGCACGAAGATTTGCTACATATAAAAGAGGAACTTTAATTTTTCATGAGCTGGAGAGACTCAAAAAAATATTAAGTAATGAAAATTATCCTGTCCAGATAGTTTTTTCAGGAAAGGCACATCCGCAAGATGAAGAGGGTAAGAAACTAATTAAAGAAATAAATAAATTTAGTAAAGAATCTAAATTTACAAGAAAAATTGTGTTTCTTGAAAATTATGATTTAAATATTGCACGATATCTTGTTCAAGGATGCGATATATGGTTAAATACTCCACGTCGACCATTAGAGGCAAGTGGCACTAGTGGTATGAAAGCGGCTGTTAACGGATGTTTAAATTTCAGTGTGCTTGATGGATGGTGGTGTGAAGGATATAGTCCCGAAGTTGGTTGGTCAATTGGACATGGCGAGGAATATACTGATTTGGCTTATCAAGACGAGGTTGAAGCAAATCTGCTGTATCAAATCTTAGAAACTGAGATCATCCCAATGTTTTATAGACGAAGTCAGGATGATATTCCAAGAGATTGGTTAGCAATGATGAAAAATTCTTTGAAAAAAATTCCTAATTACTTCAATACTCATAGAATGATAAAGGAATATTTAACTAACTTCTATTTACCCGCTGCAAAAACAAAAGAATCATGTTGTAAAGAAGATTGGAGTAATATCAAAAAATTCGTGGAATGGAAAAACAGAGTAATTGCAAACTGGAGTCAAGTTAAAATTAGAAACGTTCACAGCAAGTTGTCGAAAAATTTAGTTGAAATAGGTTCTTTTGTTGAAATAAATGCTGAGATAGAGCTAGGAAGTCTTAAGCCTGAGGACGTCTCAGTCGAAATATTTTATGGTAAATTGAATGGGACTGACTCTCTAACATCAGGACAAATTGTAGAAATGAGTCCTGTATCAAATAACGAAAACATTTACCTTTACTCTGGTGAAATTCCGAATACTATTACAGGTTTACAGGGCTATACAATTCGTATTATACCAAAGCACAACTTGCTCACTAACAAATTTGAATTGGGTTTAATTTGCTGGGGTCAGTAAAAGATTACGGAATGAGAAACGTATTTTCCATTTATGTAGGTGAATTTAGCAGAAAAAAATCTTTCTTGTTCAAGCCATTTTAGAAAATAATTGTCTCCTTCCCAGAGTGGAAGGTTAAACACATCTTTCCATTCTATCCAAGCAAGTTCACCTTCAGCTGATTCTTTTATTTGTCCATTGAATTTATCTGAAGTGAAAACAAAAACATACCAATCATCTTCTTCATCGAAACTAGGGAAAGTTATGAAACCTCTTAATTTCGGTTCTATAATTAAAAGACCACTCTCCTCAAAAACTTCTCTGGTAACGCATTCTTCTGGCGTTTCACCATTATTAAATTTGCCCCCCAATCCATTCCATTTTCCAAAATGAATGTCATTTTCACGTTTATTTCTGTTAATCATTAAAACTTTTGTACCATTAAAAATATAACAGAGTGTTGCTAATTTCATTTATCCTTTGATTATTTAATTAAATTTATTAATATTTAATCGAAATTTACCGAAATTAGAGATAGATTAAAATATGAGTACAGGTCAAACTTTACTTGTCACGATAGGTTTAGTACTATTTACAATTTTTGTATTAACTGTTTATCGAACTACTACGTCGCGTTTTGCATTTGCTATTGCAAATGAAGCATTAATTACTGGATCTGCTCTGGCTCAGTCTTTAATTGAAGAAATTACTCAAAAATCATTTGATGAAAAAACTGTTAATCAGGTTATTAATACTGTAGACTCATTAACATTGCCATCTCAACTCGGTCCAGATGTTGGAGAAACAAATGTTACATTATTCGATGATGTTGATGATTATAAGAATTATATTAAGACCGATTCACTTCAAAGACTTGGACAATTTATATCAAGAGTTATTGTTTATTATGTTCAGTCGACTAATACTGAAATTTTGTCATCCAATAGAACTTTCTTCAAAAAAATTGACATTTTAGTTACAAATAGTTTTATTAAAGATACAATAAAAATGTTTAGAGTAATCGCATATTAAGTATGGCTAGCTTAATTGACATAATTACTGCCACGTTTATTGGTGGAATAATTATTTTAATGATAATTGGTATTAACTTTTACATACAAACTTCTGCTAGTGAAATCAACTATAGTTCAATTGCCCAGCGAAATATTCAGGAGATTTCAAATTTACTTGCATATGATTTTTCAAAAATAGGATATCGTGTTACAGGTTCTAAAATTAGATATGCAGATTCTACAAATATCACTTTTCTTTCTGATATAAATAATGATGGTATTATTGATTCGGTAAGATATGTGCTTGGTAGCAAGAATGAGTTGCTAAATACACCAAATCCTGAGGATAAAATTCTTTATCGGGCGTTGAACAATGAACAACTGAAAGGATCTAATCTTGGGGTTGTATCGTTTAAGTTGACTTATTATGATTCAACTACTTCAAAAGTAAATTATAACCTTTTAACTCAACAGACTTACAGAGATAAAATCAAAGCAATCGAATATTATATTCGAGTTGAATCACTTGCTCCGATTGAAGGATATTATTTAGGAGCAGAAATTAAAAAAGTGATTAGACCTAAAAATTTATAATATTTTTTAACATTTAACTAAGGGGGTATAAATATGGGAAGAGCATTATTAATCATACTTCTTTCAAGCATATTAGTTTTTGGAATAATTTCAATTCAAATTAGTAGAGTTTCCGCTGAGGCTACTAAATCATCCACCGGTCAATATCGAGATTATTATGCTAAAAACATTGCTAATTCAATGATAGACATCATTAAAAATAAACTAAGAGATAGTACCAATTATCGAGTGAATAATATCGTTTCAGGAAATTTACTTGGAGGAACAGTCACTTATCGAGTTGTAGATACGGTGCTATCTTCGAATAATTTAGTGAAAGTACAAGTAACAGCAAGTTACGAAGGCTCAAAGAGTCATGTTGAGGCTTATTTTAACATAAAAAATATTTCAAGTAATAATGTTCCTCCTTTCATGCAAAACGCCATTACAAGTGGTTCTAATGTTAATCTATCGGGTAACGTAACTGTAAAACATATCGGAAATACACAAAATGCAAATATTCACGCAAATGGAAATTTTAATATGACAGGTAATAATCAAATTTATGGATTTGTTAAATATACGGGTACAGCCACATCTTCACCTCCTAATGCATTAAATACCAGAATAACTCCAATTTCAAATCCAGAAAATTTACCCGTTCACTCTCAGACTTCACCAATACAAATTCCTACAATTA
>CAKZPH010000234.1 GCA_937138605.1 uncultured Ignavibacteriales bacterium | reverse complement strand
CTAATTTTTTATAAAACGGAGATATAGATTTGCCAACAATAAATCAATTAGTAAGGTTAAATAGACAGAAAGTTAAAAGTAAAAGTAAAGCCCCTGCCCTTCAGCAATGTCCTCAGAAAAAAGGGGTATGTACACGTGTTTACACTACAACTCCTAAAAAACCAAACTCTGCTTTGAGAAAAGTAGCACGTGTGCGACTTACTAATGGTTATGAAGTAACAGCTTATATACCGGGTGAAGGTCATAATTTACAAGAACACTCAATCGTTCTTATACGTGGAGGAAGAGTTAAAGACTTACCTGGAGTTAGATATCATATTATTCGTGGAACTTTAGATGCTGCAGGTGTTGAAGGACGTAAGCAAGGTAGATCTAAATACGGTACAAAAAAAGTAAAAACAGCAAAAGTAAGTAAGTAGTTATGAGAAGAAGACGAGCGGAAAAAAGAATATTACCACCGGATCCAATCTTTAATGAGGTATTGGTTACAAAACTTATTAATTTCGTTATGAGACGAGGTAAGAAAAATGTTGCCCGACGACTCGTTTATGGTGCTTTTGAAATAATCAAACAAAAAACGCAAAAAAATCCTGTGGATGTTTTTCTAAAGGCTGTCTCTAATGTTCAGCCTATGATTGAAGTACGAAGTAGAAGAATAGGTGGTGCTACATACCAAGTACCTACAGAAGTTAGGCCTGAACGTCGAATCGCACTTGCATTAAGATGGATAATTAACTTCGCAAGAGATAGGAAAGATAAATCATTTTCCAACAAATTAGCCGCCGAGATTTTAGCTGCCTATAATAACGAAGGCGCTGCAATTAAGAAGAAAGAAGATACTCATCGAATGGCTGAAGCTAATAAAGCATTCGCTCACTTTAAATGGTAAAAAGTTGACTTAAGTTATGCCTAGAGGTTTATCAGTAGATAAGTTACGAAACATTGGAATAATGGCTCATATAGATGCCGGTAAAACTACTACAACAGAAAGAATTCTGTTTTATACTGGCAAGGTATATCGTATGGGAGAAGTACACGAAGGTTCAGCCACGATGGATTTTATGGAGCAGGAGCGGGAACGTGGTATTACTATAACTAGTGCTGCAACCACTTGTGAGTGGAAAGGGTATCGAATTAATATTATTGATACACCTGGTCACGTTGATTTTACAGTAGAAGTAGAGAGATCGTTAAGAGTTTTAGATGGAGCAATTGCTCTGTTCTGTGCTGTTGGTGGTGTGGAGCCACAATCCGAAACAGTTTGGCGACAAGCTGACAAATTTGGAGTTCCAAGGGTTGCGTTTGTTAACAAAATGGATCGTGTTGGAGCAGACTTCTTTAATGTTATTCAAATGATGAAGGATCGATTAGGTGCGAATTCAATTCCGGTTCAAGTACCAATTGGCGAGGGAGATTTATTCACGGGCGTAATTGATCTTGTAACAATGAAAGCTATTATGTATACAGAAGATCCACTTGGCACTAAGTATGAAATTTATGATATACCTGCAGACCTTGTAAATTATGCAAAAGTAAATAGAACTAAATTGCTCGAAGCTGTTTCTGATATAGATGACACGCTTCTTGTTAAATATCTTGAGGGTGAAGAAATTACCGAAAAAGAGATTAAAAACGTAATCCGCAAAGCAACAATAAAAGGAACCATTGTTCCAGTTTTGTGCGGTTCAGCCTTTAAAAATAAAGGAGTTCAATTATTACTTGATGCTGTGATTGATTATTTACCATCTCCGATAGATCTACCAGAAATTGTCGGTCATCATCCTCACTTGAATGATTTTGTTACTCGAAAATTGACGGAAGATGAGAAATTTACTGCATTGGCATTTAAGATCATGAGTGATCCGTATGTTGGAAGACTAACATTCTTCCGGGTGTATTCTGGTAAAGCAACGACAGGAACTTATATATATAATTCTACAAAAGGAAAAAGAGAAAGAATTGGTAGACTTCTTCAAATGCATGCTAATCACAGGACGGATATTGAGGAAGTTTATGCTGGTGATATAGCAGCAGCTGTTGGATTAAAATTTACTAAAACGGGTGATACGCTTTGTGATGAGAGTGATCCGATAATTTTAGAACGAATGGAATTTCCAGAACCAGTTATTCAGATCGCAATTGAACCAAAAACTAAAGCCGACCAAGATAAATTATCTGAAGCATTAAACAGACTTGCAGATGAAGACCCCACTTTTATTGTTTCGTTTAACGAAGAAACGGGACAAACATTAATTTCAGGAATGGGAGAGCTTCATCTTGAGATTTTGGTTGATAGAATGAAGCGTGAGTTTAATGTTGAAGCAAATGTGGGTAAACCGCAAGTAGCATATCGTGAAACAATTAGTAAGAAAGTTCAAGCAGAAGGAAAATTCATACGGCAAACAGGTGGTCGTGGAAAATATGGTCATGTGTGGATCGAAGTTGAACCGAACGAACGAGGAAAGGGTTACGAGTTTATAAATAAGGTCGTAGGTGGAGTTATTCCGAAAGAGTATATCCCGGCTGTATCTGCTGGAATTGAAGAAGCCATGAGAAATGGTGCTCTTGCAGGGTATCCAATTGTGGATGTAAAAGTTACTTTGTTTGATGGTTCTTATCATGAAGTTGATTCTGATGAAATTTCGTTTAGGGTAGCTGGATCAATCGCATTTATAGAAGCGGCTAAAAAGGCTGGCCCAGTTTTGCTCGAACCATTTATGAAAGTTGAAGTTGTAACTCCCGAAGAATATCTTGGTGATGTTATGGGAGATATAAATTCAAGAAGGGGTAAGATTGAAGGTTTTAGTGCTAGAAAAGATGCACAGGTAATTCGAGCGTTAGTGCCTCTTGCAGAGATGTTTGGGTACGCGACTATTTTGAGGTCTATGACTCAAGGTAGAGCGATTTATACAATGCAATTTTCACATTATCAAGAAGTTCCAAGGCATGTTGCCGATCAAATAATTGAAAAAACAGTTGGAAAAGCAGGAATCATTACATAAAGTTTAATATCTAAAAAGGAGACTCAAAATGGCAAAGGAAAAATTTGACCGCAGTAAACCTCACGTTAATGTTGGAACTATTGGTCACGTGGACCATGGTAAAACAACTTTAACAGCGGCAATTACAATGGTACTTGCAAAGAAAAATCTGGCACAAGTTAGAACTTTCGATTCAATCGATAATGCACCAGAGGAAAGAGCACGTGGTATTACAATCGCTACAGCACATGTTGAGTATCAATCTGAAAAAAGACATTATGCTCACGTTGATTGTCCAGGGCACGCTGACTATATAAAAAATATGATTACTGGTGCTGCTCAGATGGATGGTGCTATTTTAGTAGTCGCTGCAACTGATGGTCCTATGCCGCAAACAAGAGAACATATATTATTAGCTAGACAAGTTGGCGTTCCGGCAATTGTTGTATTTATGAATAAAGTTGATGCTGTTGATGATCCAGAACTATTAGATCTTGTGGAAATGGAAGTTCGAGAATTGCTCAGCAAGTATGAATTTCCTGGCGATGAAATACCGGTAATTCGAGGTAGTGCTTTGAAAGCTATGGAAAAGGGTTTACAGCCAAATTCAACTGTTGATGAAAATGAATTTAAATGCATTTTTGAATTAATTGACGTTCTTGATAACTATATACCTTTACCACAGCGTGATATTGACAAGCCATTCTTAATGCCAATTGAAGATGTTTTCAGTATTACAGGACGTGGTACCGTTGTTACTGGTAGAGTTGAAAGAGGAAAAATTAAACTTAATGAAGAAGTGGAATTAATTGGTTTAGGTCAACATAAGAAAACTGTAGTTACCGGTGTAGAAATGTTTAGGAAAGAACTTGATGAGGCAATTGCTGGAGACAATGCTGGATTATTATTAAGAGGTATAGGTAAAGATGAAGTAGAAAGAGGAATGGTTATTGCAAAACCAGGAAGTATTACACCTCATAAGAAATTTGAGTGTGAAGTTTACGTTTTATCAAAAGAAGAGGGTGGTCGTCATACACCATTTTTCTCTGGTTACAGACCACAATTTTATTTCAGAACTACTGACGTAACGGGAGTTGCGCAGTTACCTGAAGGGGTTGAAATGGTTATGCCAGGGGATAACGTTAGACTAACAGTTGATTTAATTTATGAGATAGCAATGGAAGAAGGTTTGCGATTTGCAATTCGTGAGGGTGGTAGAACGGTTGGTGCAGGTGTTGTTACAAAAATTCTCGAATAAATGAATATAGCAATTAAAATTTGTAGGAGATTTAAGACGTGCAAAGCCAGATGATACGTATTAAGTTAAAATCATTTGATCATAGTCTCTTGGATAAATCTGCAGAGAAAATCATCAAAACAGTTAAAAGTACAGGGGCTACAGTCTCAGGTCCTATTCCTTTGCCAACAAAAAGAACTGTATATACTGTTCTTAGATCTCCTCATGTTGATAAAAAATCACGTGACCAATATGAAATTAGAGCACATAAAAGATTGATAGATATTTTTAATTCAAGTAATAAAACAATTGATTCACTAATGAAGCTCGATATCCCTGCGGGTGTTGATATCGAAATAAAAGTTAATGTTTAGTTGGAGTAAATTAATGATTGGCCTTTTAGGAAAAAAAATTGGAATGACAAGAATCTTTGATGAAAATGGAAATGTTATTCCAGTTACAATTGTCGAAGCAGGTCCATGTTTTGTCACTCAAATTAAGACCAAAGAAAATGATGGTTACTGTGCCACTCAGTTAGGTTACATTGAAAAGAAATTAAATAGAACTAACAAACCACTTCTTGGTCACTTTAAAAATGCAAATATTACACCAAAAAAATTTTTAGTTGAATTTAGAGATTTTGACCTTAAAGATCTGAAATTAGGCCAAGAACTGAAAGTTGATATCTTTAATGTGGGAGATAAAATATCAGCTCAAGGGATATCCAAGGGTAAAGGATTCCAAGGAGTGGTAAAAAGACATCATTTTGGTGGTGGACCTGTTTCTCATGGTCAAAGTGATAGATTAAGAGCTCCTGGTTCCATAGGTGCAAGTTCATTTCCGAGTAGAGTGTTTAAAGGACAGAGAATGGCAGGACGTATGGGTGGAAATAAGGTAACAATTAGAAATCTAAAAGTCGTAAAAATTGATCCTGAAAAGAATTTAATTTTTATTAAAGGATCTATTCCAGGTCACATTAATGGTTTAGTGAAATTGATGAAGAAATAAATATGAAACTTGATATTTATAAAATAGATGGAACAGTCTCTGGGCGTCAGGTAGAGCTTAATCCTGATGTATTTGCAATTAAACCAAATAATCATGCTATATATTTAGCAGTAAAGGTTTATTTGGCTAATCAAAGGCAAGGGACACACAAAACAAAAGAAAGATCTGAGGTTAGAGGCGGTGGCCGAAAACCTTGGCGTCAGAAAGGTCGTGGTACTGCTCGTGCAGGCACCATTCGTTCACCGTTATGGATTGGTGGTGGTACTGTCTTTGGGCCCAAGCCACGGGACTATTCATTAAAACTTCCTAAAAAAGTAAAAACTCTTGCCAAGCTTTCAGCTTTAACTTATAAAGCTCAAAATAATCAGATAATGGTGGTGGAAGATTTTACATTTCCTGAACCTAAAACTAAACAAATGTATAATGTGCTTGAAGCTCTTAAGCTTGACCAAACTAAAATTTTATTATTGACTTCAACTCATAATGAAAATATTTATAAATCAGGCAGAAACATTCCAACTTTGAATATTTTGGAAGCACGAGTGGCTTCTGCATATGACATTCTTAATTCAAAAGTATTGTTAATACAAGAAAGCGCTTTAGAATTAATAAATAAGAAGTTCAGCAATGAGTAAGAAACTAAAAGATATTTTGATTAAGCCTTTATTAACCGAAAAGCTAACTGATTTACAAGAGAAAGGCGTTAACATTTACGGTTTTATTGTGGCTAAGGATGCTAATAAAATTGAAATTAAAGAAGCCATTGAAAAAAAATTTAAAGTTGAAGTGATAAATGTAAGAACTGTTATTCGAAAAGGTAAATCGCGTACTCAATTTAGACGTTCAGGTCGATTTACTGGAAAGACTGCAACCATAAAAAAGGCGTACGTTACTTTAAAGGAAGATCAGAAAATAGATTTCTTTGAAAATGTTTAATGTAGGATGAAAGAAGAATGGGACTTAAAAAATTAAAACCAGTAACTTCATCACAAAGGTTTGCTGTCGTGCCTGACTTTTCTGAAATTACGAAAACCGAACCGGAGAAGTCGTTATTAGAGCCTTTAAAGAAAAGTGGTGGTAGAAATAATTATGGCCGATTGACCGCACGACATCGTGGTGGTGGTCATAAAAGAATGTATAGAATAATTGATTTTAAGCGAGATAAGCGAGATATACCAGGGAAAGTTGCATCAATAGAGTATGATCCAAATCGTTCTGCTAGAATTGCTTTAATTCACTATGCTGATGGAGAAAAGAGGTATATTCTTGCACCACAGGGATTGAAAGTTGGCGATACAATTATGGCCGGTAATAATGTAGAAATAAAACCTGGTAATGCTATGCCATTAGGTGCAGTACCGCTAGGAAGTTTTGTTCATAATGTAGAACTTAAACCAGGTAAAGGAGCTCAGTTAGCAAGAAGTGCGGGTACTTCCATTCAAGTACTCTCGAAGGATGGTAAATATGTACAACTTAAATTACCTTCAGGTGAATATCGATT